>NZ_JTLI01000052.1 GCF_000799075.1 Cetobacterium sp. ZOR0034 | reverse complement strand
GGACAGAAATTTTTAAATTTCTCATTAATTTCTCCTTCGGTGAAATATCTATCATCATGAGTATGACTCGCTGGAGTAAAACTACTAGGTTTATTTTGAATAATACTCCAATCTACCAACTCCCAAGCTGATGTTCCGTCAGAAAGCCATTTTAAATATCTATTTGCTGACCCTCCTGTTGGAATATGTTTATTTCCTGAAGAGGTTGGATGAGAATAGTTATTAGCTCCAGTTGCTATTCCATCCAATTTACTTTTATCTTCTTTAGATATATGTCCATCTTTAGATGAGGTTGCTTTCAACTCTACATGAGATGTTAACGTCGATTTTATTCCATCAATTAATTTTGTTAGGGTACTATTCAGATTAAACGCTCCCTTTGATGTAAATAATTTATCTGTATTATCCTCTAAAGAATCTGTTTTAACTTTATTAAAACCACTATTTTTTTCAAACTTATCTTCTTTTTTTGATATATCCCCTCTCAAAACTTCTTTCGCTGTATTAATTGCATCTGTAAAGTTCGTAGTTAAATTATTAAATAGATTTAATGCTCCCTTTGCACTAAACAATTTGTTACTTTCATTTTCTGTTAAATCAGTCTTATCTAAATTAAACCCTGTTTTTTTATTAATAATAGGTTCTTTAGATTTTATTTGAACATCTTGTTCTTTTGCATTTTCAACTAATTTTCTAATATTCTTATTTATTATTTCTACATCTGCTGTTGTATCGTAATCTGGATACTCAACATCTATAAATTCAACTCTTTCCTTATCTATTTTAAATCCCTTCCCTTCTTAATATTTGTTCCCAAGTAAATTGCTTATAATAACCCCATGTATTTTGTAGTAAGTTACCCCAAGTTCTATATCTAAATGTATATTCTACAGGTAAATGTGCTGGTTTCGCTTCTTCTATCGCTCCTTTTAGAGCATCTATATCTCTTGGAATTCCTACTATTGAAATAAATGTTATCTGAATACAAGCATTTGTGAACATAACTCCTACCTGTCCGTTTCTCCATGAATTGGCTATTGTTTGAAGCAGTTTCAAATCACACTTACCTGAAGTTTTCCATCTTCCTTTTAACTCTTCTCTTTTACCTTCTAAAGTATTACTCATAGTATTATATGCAAGTTGATCTTCTAAAATAGCTATACCTAAAGCTGACATACTATCAAACCAAAATTCCTTCTCTAATCCTTCAGCTTTTTTCTCGTAATTATCTAATCTCTCTCCAGCTACTCCCAATAAATTATTTATATAAGAATCACTTCTAAATACTTTATGTAAATTACTTATTATTTGGACTTTATGAGACACTTAAGTTCACACTCCCTAATACTGCCACTTCTTTTTCTTCTATTTTTATATTTTCTTGATTACCATTTATAGTAAAAGTTGTCCACTCTTGAACTCCATCAATATTTAATATCCAACTTGATAAAAGTGCATAGGATACACTATTCTTTTTAAATGCAATGCTTTTCAAATATCTCTTTAATTCATCTTCAATTAAAGGTTTTATCGAATCTAGTTCATACCCCTTTTCTAAAACTAATTCACAATCTATATTGATAGTTTTAGCTATCGCTGTACTAACTGTACAATAAGCTCCTATTGGAGCTGCTCCAGAACCTGTTCCCCAAGTGCTATTATTCGCACCTTTTGGGTCTATATATTCTTGTACTCTATTTATTAGCTCTTGATTTGCTATTACTTTATTATCATCTATTATTACTATTTGAACAGTATTGTTCCCATTCCATAAAGGAAACACTCTTACATCTCCAACACCTACAACTTCTCTTCCCCATTGCATATAATGATAAACATTCCCACTCGTTGCAGGCTTTTGAATTTCAATTAAGTATCTTTCTCTTAATGAATCATCAGTTTCTTCATCATACCCATCTATTAGTTGAGCTTTATTTGTAACTTTTGAAATTCCTTGAATTGTTACTGGAATAAAAACAATTGAATTAGCTCCAACATTTCCAGTACTTCCTGGTTCAATCGCTTCTATATTGACAGCCCCTACTTTATTTATAACTACCTCTTCAATTGCTTTATACCTATTTCCTGATCCTGTTTCAAATACATCTCCAATTTTAATAATCCCTGTTCCTTCAACTGTCAAAACTCCTTTAGCTGGATTTGCACTTTTTCTATGAAGGCCTTTTCTTTGTTCAACAAATTTGGTAAGTTCATTTCCAGTTAAATTATAAATATCTAACTTTTTATAATACTCTTCTAATTTCTTTTCAAATTTATGTGACTCTATAGCGTATGTTCTTATCATATCTCTTGTAAAAGTTCCAATATCTTTTACATAATCATCCGATATATTATTTAACATCTCTTCTTCTATTTCATCTATTGTAGGAACTTTGTATTCTATCACTCTATACTCACCTCACTTGTTAAAGTTTCACCACTTTTTAACTTCACTGTAACTTCTATATTTAAGCTATTAAATTCAACTCTTGAAGCTATATCTATCACTTCTTGAATTTCTTTTTTATTCATAATTTTCTCTTTAATTTCACGCTCTAACTCCATTACTCCAAATGGTGTATTAAATATATTATGACCTCTTAAATTATATAAATCAGTCATACCAAACTCTGTGTTTTCATACACTTTATATTTATCTACTTGAGTTAATATCAAAAGTTGAATCCATTGACGAACTTGCTCAACTTCAGTTGCTTCTTTTGTTTTTCCATCAACGATAACAACCTTTTTAGCTTTAAAATCAAATAAGATCTCTTTCCTTCCATTTTTCTGACTCTCTTCTTTAACATCTAAAACTTCATTAAATATAGGAAAAATACTCATTCTTTCACCTTCCTATACTTGGAATCAATAAACCACTTCTGTCCTTTTTCTGTTGGAACTACCTTTACATAATCCCCAACTATAAGTGTATCCGTATTTATAATTGTTCCTACAGCCTTATACTTTCCTTTTCCCTCTATTGTTCCATGATTATGCTTATGAGGACCTGGTCCTGCATCTACATTACTCGATGCCGTTTGTATCGTTATTTCTGTTATCTCTCCATCTATATCAAATTTTCTTATATAGTCATCATACAATCTATCATTCATATATAATTGATGTGGATACAGAATAACTTGTCCATCCCAAATACTTATTGTTGTCTCTGGAGGAGCTTTAATAACTTTTCCAATACAAGCTTCAAATTCAATCTCTTTATTTTCATTTGCTTTAAACATTTTAGCTAACATCAATTGATAATTCATCAATCCACCTCCAGCTCTAAACTACAAATGTGATTCCCTTTAGGAAATGTATGAGTACAACTTTTTATTAAAAACTCCTCTTTTATTGCAAACTCTTTAATCTCAACATCTAAAAGCCTTCCAGCTTTTAATTCATCATTTCCTAAAACACTCAAACTTGAAGTTGTTAAAACTCTATTCAATTCTTTTAATTTTGTATTTGCTATATTTCTAACTTTTGAAATATCATCTTTATCAGGATCAACTTCTATTATCTCTTGAAGCATTCCATATTTTTTTATACTTTCTTTATCTTCAGCCTTTGCATAAATACTTTCATCTTCTGAGTCATTAGAAACTACCAATACAATGTTTTTCATATCTGCCATACTCTCTGTTAAAGTTGGCATTCCAAAAATATTTTTAGTCACTTGAACTTTTATCTTTTTATATGAAACCAAACTAAATGTTGTATCTTCAATCTCTAAAAGGTATCTTTTACCTGTCTCTTCATTTACAATTTTTAGAATATCATCTATTATTTCTGCTACAGTATTATTTTTATATATTTTATCAATCGAAGTAGCTATACTTATTATACTTCCTACTTTCGCTCCTATGCTTTTCAATAAATTTTCTATACAAGCTGATGCATTCAAATTATTAAACTGCTTTATAATCTTATTTTTATTTAAGTAAAAATAAAAATCAAAACATTTTATTTCTTTTGAAAATTTAAGAGTATCTATATCTATAATTACTCCTGTAAATAAAGTTTTTTCATTTTGAAATTTAATAATATCTCCTGTTTTTATTGTTTCAGTTAGAGCATAACTTAAATCTTTAAAGCTTCTAGGCATATTAAATTCAAAAGATGCTCCTAATGTATCTATGCTGGTAGTAAAACTTATACCACCAGCCATATTTGTTATATCTGTAACTTTTTCTCCTTGAATCAATTTTAATTTATGCACCACTTCCTCCAATCTTATTAGGGTCTATATATTCTTGAATAGAAATACTATATTTTATGTCTCCATTGTGCTTTTTACTGTATTTAAAATCTGTGATTATGCATTCCATATTTTCTCTTATCGATAAGCTGACTATAACTATCCTTAATTTTTTATTTCTGTTTCTTTCAAAAAAATCTATGCACAATGGTGCTAAAGTTATATTTCCTAACCAACCATAAAATTTAGAAGGAAAAAAGCTATCTATTGTTAAAGTTTTTAGTCCTGTTTCTCCAATTAAAGTTAAAAGCTTTCCACTTGTGGTTTCAAAGACTTCAAAATCTAGTGGTGATTCAAATTCAACATCTGGAGGGACATATGGAAGTCTAAATATCTCTTTATTATTATCTACAGAAAAATATATTTCCATTCCCTTTAATATGTAATTAACTACATTAGAAATCATTTTTACCTCACCATATTTGACATATTAGGATTTGCTATTTTTATAACCGCCTCTGCAACCTTTTCTTTGAAATCATTGAATCCATAAACATCACCTTTTATAACTACATTTATTTTAGTTTCTGTTGAATTAGTTTTACCTGCATCTTTAGATTGACTATATTTTTTATCTTGACCAAAATTAGGTTCTGACTTTGACATCTCTTTTAATTCTGGAAAATTCATTCCTCCCACTCCACCAGGAATATCTAATTTCAAACTTTCAACAGCTTCTAACTTACTCTTAACATTCTTATTCTCTGATATAGAAATATCTGTATCTTTGTTTTTAGAACCAAATACCTTATTTATAATATTAAAAGCTTTCTCTCCTGCTTCTTTTAGTTTGTCAAAATGTTGAATCAATGCTAATAATGGAGCTATTGGACCTCCTAGTAAAAATGCAAAATCACCTATACCATCTAGTATTATTTTTATCCAACTATAAAAATTTTGAAAACTCGATATTATAAAACTTATCCATTCTACCAATGTTTGACCTGCTGTTTTCACAAATTTAATTGCATTTTTAACTTCATCTAAAGATAAAAAAGTTTCTTTCAATCCAGTGATCCACTTTAAAAAAGTCTCATAACTATCTAACACCCCTTTTTTTAATTCACTTAATATTCCAGGTATTGATAGTACTATTTTTTTCAATTTATCAAAGTGCTGAATTAAAACTAAAACAATTGTTATTACCCAACCTATCGGTCCAACCAATATAGCAAACGCAAAACTTAAAGGGACTAAATAATCTGAAGTTTTTTTTATCCAACTAAATATACCTTTAAACATATTTATAACTGCATCTAAATGGTTCCAAAGTAAATAACAAATCGCAACTAATCCAGCTATTGCTAACGTTATTAATCCTATTGGAGATAAAGCTATTGTTCCATTTAACACTCCTAAAACAACAGATAAGGTTGTTAACGCCACTTTTAATATTGCTATTGCTTTTGTAACTAAATACAAAGTTGAGATAAAAACTAAAACTGTTTCAATTATTGCTCTATATTTTTTTATAAAATTAAATAATTCTGAAAAAAATACAATCATATTTTCGACCGCTTTTGTTACTCTTTCAGCTATTTTATCTATTGTTCCATCCGCTTGCCATTTATTTAAAACTCCTACAACTCTTTCAACTTGCTCTTTTAACTTCATATAAAGGCTACCTTGCTTAATTGTTCCCTCTTCAGTCATTCCTACTACTTTAGCTAAAGAGGATTTTGTAACTCCTGTTACTGTTGACCATAGTCCTTTTAAAGTTTTAGCTTGTTTCTCGGCTCCTCCAGCAAACTTTTTTTGCATTTCAGACTGTAAAATATCCTGAAGTTTTGCCTCATCTTTTACTTGCCCTCTTTTATTAAAAACAATATTTTTTCCATACTTTAAAGCTGCTGCTTCTATCAACTGCTCCTTTTTTATTCCAAATTCTTTTAATCTTTCAAACTCACCCATAACACCATCTGCCATAGCTTCAGTTGCTTGATCAATTGATTTATTGGTTGCTCCAGCCATATCTGCTACATCTTTCAACCATCTTTTAGAAGAGATTCCATAAGCTTCCATCTTAGCTGTAGACTCTACAACTTCTCCTGTTTCAAAAGGAGTACTGTTTGCAAACTTTATTGCATTCGACATTAACTCTCCTGCTTTTTGTGTAGATTTCGTTGCTGTTTCAAGTTGCATTTTATAACCTTCCATGTTCATGGCCTCTCCAAACCCTTCTTTAACAGCAAATCCACCTACTAAAGTTGCCACTGCTCCTGTTGCTTGTATTGCTCTTTTTACAATTTTATCTCCTGTTTCAACAAAAGCTTTTCCCCACTCTAAAATCTTTTTCTTTCCCTCTTCTGCTCTTTTACTAATTTCAGCAAATGATTTTCCATATTCTCTCATTTTAGCTCGAGCTGTATTTAGTGGACCATTATTTTGAGTAATTACCTTTTCGTAATCTACTATAACTTTTCTTGCAGTTTCAACAGCTTTGGTATTTGACTCTTGTGCTTTCTCTAAACTATGAAGCTGACTTTTAGCTACTTCCAATCTTTTATTATAGCTTTGTATCTGTTCCTCTGTTACTTTTGAGCTTTTAGTATATTTCTCAACTTCTGATTTAGCTTTCTCTATCTCTTTAGAAATTTGAGAATATTCTTTTTCTAACTTTTTTAAAGTTGATTTATTCCCAGTTTTATTTGCTTCCTCTAAAGCTTTGTTTGTTGCTTCTTGTGCTGACTGAAGCTGTTTCAATTTTAATTTTGTATTTTCTAAGCCTTTTCCATACTCTTGCGCTTTATCTTTTGCTCCTGCAATAGATTTTTCATATTTTTCTGTTTCTGATTTTAACTTTTCTATTTGTTTAGAATTACTAGAATACTCTTTAGATAAATTTGCTATTCTTGCTTTTGCTGAATCTATATGTTGATTTGCGTTAGCTATTGTTCCTTCATACTTTTTAACTAGTTCTTTAGCTCCTTCTAAGTGGCTATTTGCTAGTTCTGTTGCTTTTGAAACAGCTTTTAACGGTCCTGAGATACTATCTCTTAAAGTTAGTATGGTATTAATAACTCTATCCCCTATTTTTCTCACCTCCTAAAGCATTTAAAAAGTCTTCCATTTTTTTATAATCATAGAAAACTTGTTCCTCATTCATTTTCTCCATACTTTGTTTAAAAAATACCTGTTCTTCATAATCAAGGTTTAATAAATAGTCTAACCTATGGCCTTTCTGTAGGTAGTAAGATATCCAAAATAACTCACCATACTCCTTACTACCTCCTATTAGTTTTTTATTGTTTTATTTACCTTTTCTTGAATCTTAATTCCATCAAATACATTACTCAATTTTTGTGCTAAACTATTAACTCCATTAACCCCCAATATTTGCGTAGGTATCTCATACGGTGAAATTGATTTAAATCTACTTCTTACTTCTTTGGCTTGCATAGTTGGACAACATAAGTAAACTAGTTTTTCAGAAGCTTTAACCAATAATTTCATATCAACTTTTGAATTTTCTTTTTCTATCTTCAATCTAGTTTTATTTTCTTTTACCTCTTCAATTTCGGAAGTTCCGAAATCCACTTCATCTTCTTCGTTCTCTTCAAACGTTTTTTCTTTTGTCATATCTATAGCTTTTATCATATCGTTTAAATAATCTAACAAGACACCTTCACGAGGTCTTACAAATTCAACTAATCCAAACCCATCTACTTCAATATGTGTTATTTTTACTTTTTTACTTTCATTCTCTTCAACTTTATCTAAAAATTCTTGTAATGTTATAGGTTGTTTATTTTCCATATCCCTCTCCTTTAAAGAAAAGCTCCTACTAAATGAGGAGCCTTTTCTATTTTATTTTTCTTGTAACCATTCCATTGTTTCTGCTTGGCCACTAAGTTCTATCTCTGCAACTTTATTCTTTTCAAAATCTATTAGAACCTCTTCATCAAATGTTACTCCATCTAATTTTAATCTTTTCGTTATTTTTCCTGAAATATTCGTATTTGCTAAAATTAAAGATATATCTTCACTTTCATTAAAAGCATCTAAATTTTCTGAACCTAAAAATTTAAATGTTCCTGAGAATTCAATAGTTTCTCCAACTTTAACTCTTACCGTTCCATCACCTGTTGGAGCTGGAATCTCTTCATACTTATTCTTTCTTACAGCTTTAGATTTTGTTACTGTCACTACTTCCTCTCCATTAACCCAAAGCTTCCCTTTATTTCCATTAAAATAATCATTCTTTCTAGGATTTGCCACTTATTCTCCTCCCTACATGAATATATCGAAGAAGAAATCTTCCATAATTCCTGTTATCTTTATATTTCCTTTTAAAAATACTTTTGTTCCTACAGTCATTTTCATAGCATACGAATCATCCCAAGAGTTAACTGTTTCTTCTCCCCATTTTGAATAGTTAGCTAATCTTTGCTCTTCTATATCTATCATTGATTTATTATCAAAATTAGGATCTAATATTTTATCTTTAGCTAAAGATTTAAAGTATCCATTTATTGATGATATTAACAGCATTTGATTATCTAAAATATTTGGATATTTCCCTTTATAACTATTATTCCAAGCTTTATATATATCACAAAATATTAAATCCATTTTTTCTACTGTATTTATATGTGTCATTTCCTCTGTAACGCCCTCTCCAGTTGTTACAAGCGAATTTACCGCTCTAGCTATCCTCACTTCGCCCTCATCGTTAAATAGTACATGTTCTCCATTTGAAATAGCTTCTTCAAGGTCTTCTGGTTCTTTTACACTTTTAAACTTCAAGGGTTTAGCTATTCCTGACATCATCATAGATAAACCTGCATAGAATCCAAGTAAATACGATAATGCATATTCTCCACTTTTTATTCCTCTATCATCATTAAATTCAACTTCTTCATTAGTTTGATTAACAACATGCATAGAGTCAGCAGTAGTAACTTTATATGCCATAGCCTTATATCTTTTTTTATTATTTTTGTTCTCTCCTTTCACAAAAGTTACTAAATCATTTTGATTTTCACTAATTGATGTTTGTACTGTAATCCAAGAATTTCTTGGAATTATTCCTTTTATTTTATTTAATAAATCAGCAAAAGTTCCATCGGTTCCTAATTTAAAAACATAAAGAGCTAATGGAGCTCCCTCCAGTGCATCTTTTATAAAAAGAACATTCTCTGGATCAAACTTCTTTTGTTCATCACTTCCAAAATCACTTATTGTTGTGTATTTTTGCTTTTGGATTCCAGGTGTATCATCCTCTACTATTAAAACAGCATAACCTTTTTCTCCTCTAGCTATTGCTGAAACTCCCAATCCTTTAAACTCTATACTCAACTTTGGCAGTCCATTATTCGTTGCCATTAATCTCCTCCTTAAATTTCAAGTCTTCCATGTTCTCTTCATACTCTCTCTCATATTCTTCTGCTATAAATACATTAAATGTACAATGTAAAATCTTATCCACTTCAAATAACTTAACATTCTCAGCTTCAGTTATTAAATCATCAGCTATTTTAATACTTTTATTTCTTACGAATGCTTTTGTTAAAATATCTCTCATTTTTAATAACTCTTCTTGATTTTTCTTTTGATGCTCTGGAAAATATAAAACATCAAATTCAATCTCTATCTCTTGAAAATTATTTCCTAAATCGTTGATATCAGTATCTAGCATATCTATATAAAAACATGGCCTTTTAAATCCTTCCTCTATATCTGAGCTAATTGTATCTATATCTGGTGCATACTCTCTTAATTTTTCTACAATTGAAGCTTGAATATCAATAAACTCTGTCACTCTTCACCTACTTAAATCCATTATTTATTAAAAGATTATCTAAAAATTTTTCTGCATCACTCTCAAACTCATCCTCAAAATCTTTCTTTGCAGTTGTAAATACATGGTAACCTCTTTGAAATCCATGCTCTTTCCCTGTTCTATCTTTCTTTATATGTCCATACTCTATTAAATGAGCATGAGGAGCTGTGGAATACGTTCTACATGCATATGCTCCTTTATATTCATAAACTTTCCCTGATTTTATACCTTTTATATAATTTCCAGTTTTCTTTTTAACTCTACTCTTTGCAACAGAAATTGTTTTATTTTTTAATTTTACACCTTCTTTTTTTAAAAACTTTTTCGTTTCTTTTCCATCTTTAATTCCATTGGCCAACTTTAATAAATCTTTAGATAATTGATCTAAGCTCATACTATCACTCCGTTCGTAGCTTTGCCATTATATCCATAAAACTATTCTTCTTAAAATCTGGATAAATATATTCTATTTCATAAACTAGCCCTTTATATACAATATGATAATCTGATTTAATCTGAGTTTTTCTAATCCTTATTTTAAACCTTGTATTATTAGCTTCTGTTTCTCCCTCTCCATTTACTATATTTCCACTTTGAAACTTAATCTCAGCCCAAACTTTTTTTACAAGAATATCTTCATAAGTTTTTCCAAGTTTTCCATTTACATGTTCTTTTTTATAAATACCTATTCTATTTTTTAATCTACTGCTAAGATTGGACATTATAATCACCATATTTCAACTTTGTATATAAACAAGAAAGCATGTTATTTGGCTTAAACTCTAAATCTTGAGAACCTCTATTTTCATATCTATCAGTTATAATTATAAGTTGTGCCATTTCATATGTTTTACTTTCTCCACCAGAATCAAAAGTGACTCCAGTGGAATTTTCTATCTCCTCTTTACTAAACTCTATGCACATTTCAATAAAATTATCTTCATCTTCTTCATCTATTCTTAGGTACTCCTTAGCTCTAGCTTTATCAACCATATGAGCCTCCTATTTTTCATTTTCCTGATCTTTATTCTCAACACTTTCTTTAAAACTCATTGATGCTACTCCTGATATTGGTATTTCCCCATACACAACTGATGATGAATCAAATTTCTTAACATCCAATCTCATAATAGCTCTCATATCAATTCTATTTTTCTTGAAAGCATCTCCACCAACATCAGTAGATTTTAATTCAATAGTTTCTCTATCAAATAACACGATTGCATCTGTTAATGATCCAATTATTAAAGGAGCTTTTTTATCAGTTGTTCCTGCTGAAGCTAATATTCTATTTGATAGCACAATAATTTCTCTTCCATTTAATAATTTTTTAGTTGGAGCTTTCGGGTCCTTTTCTAATAAATAATTCCCTTGAGAATCTTTAAGTTTATTTAGATAGTTAAAACCATCTTGGTTAGTTACTACTTTAGCTATTGCTGAAATAGATGGGTCTAATTTTACATCCATAACATCTTTAACATCATCAATTGTTGAAATTAAAATTTTACTTAATGTATTTAAAACTGAAATTATTAAAGTGTTTTCTGTTGCTACAGCCTTTTTAGCTAACCATCTATTTAAATACCCTCTTAAATTTGCTGTTTGGTCTTGTAATAAAGTTCTTGGAATTGGTAAAATACCTCCATAGTTTTCTATTTTATATGTTACTGGTACAAATTTAGGTGCTGTAGTTTCTTTAATTCCATCCTCATCTGTTTCAGTAAACTTTTCAAGCGGTGTATGTTCTGCATCTTTTTCTAATACTCTCGATCCAGTTAAAGTTCTAACAGATTCAACTGTTACTAAATTTCTTAAAGGAGTAAATGTTCTTTTTAGTTCATTAATCTCAGTTTGCTGGTCTACTGGAATTAAACATCCTCCATCTTCACCTATTCCAGAACTTAAATTTCTAGCTTCCAGAATCTCTCTATCTTCATTTGAAGCTCTTCCTCTTAGAGAATTATAGAACGCTTCACCATATCTTGCTTCAGGTTCTACATCTTCACCATCTAAATTTCCTCTTGGTAGCTGTTGTCCACTTCTATTTTCAGGTTCTGTTTGTGGATTATCCAATTCTTTTTGTAAATTAATCTTAGCTTGAAGCTCTGATATCTTATTTGTAACTTCTTTTATTTCTGCTTCTGTCACTCCAACCTTCTCTATAATATTCTTTGCTTCAGCTTTTAAGTTAAACATCTCTTGTTGCATTTGTTGTAATTTTGTCATTACGACCTCCTATAAGTTTATTAATAAATTTAATTTTGCTTTTGCTAACTCTATTTCGAAACTTCCGAAATCCTTTTGAATATCTGTTTCCTTTTCATCTTTAGCTTTTATATTATTCATTAAAAGATTTTGAGGAATTTTATAGTTCTTACACAACTCTCCATCTAAAAAAGCTGCTATATCAACAGCTTCTGTTGAAGTAACATTAAAATAATCTTGAGCTGTAAAACCATCAAACCAAGTCTCTGCTTTCATAAGTTCTAAGAACTCATCAAATGTTTTTCCATCTTTAGCTTTTGTCATATATGCATTCGCTATTGTGGTATCAAACCTCTCGTACAAATCCGCTTGTTCTCTTAAATCGTCAGCATTACCTATTGCTAATCCCCAAGCTTTATGAATCATTAAATAGGCATTTTCAGGAACTATAATCTCATCTCCTGCCATTGCTATTACTGAAGCTATTGATGCAGCATACCCTTCTACAAAAACTCTTTTATGCCCTTTATGTCTTGCTAACATATTGTATATAGCAATTCCAGCAAAGACACTTCCACCAGGAGAATTGATATAAATATCTAAAGCATCACCTTCTCCAATTTCACTCAATAGATTATTTACATCGGATGGTATAACATCACTATTTGACCACCTACTTGATGCAATCTCTCCAAAAATAATTAATTCCGCTACATTTTCAGCTTTATTTTTAACTTCCAACTTTCCTTTGTCTAAATTCAATACTGGCATTTATTCACCCCCTCCTTTATTGTTATATTGACTTCCTATATTATTTAAATTTATTGTAGAGCCATTTCCTAACAAAGTATCTCCGCCATCTATATATGGAAGATTTAAGTCTTCTCTTACTTCATTTGGTGTCATAGCAAAATTAGTTAGATATTTACTATAAACTTCCGCTTGGGTTTTATTGTCCATTTTAAATAAAATTTTCTCATTAATTTCTAATCTAAATCCTTTTTTTATATCGCTCTCAGTCAAAATCTTATAACTTATCTCTTGTTCATACGCTTTAAATAATGGTTGCAAGCTATTTACATAGAAATCAACTTGCTGAGTTTCTGAATTTGAATAGCTAGACTTTGTGTAATCATTAATTATATTTGGCTTTATTCCAAATGCTGCTGCTAACTGTAATGCTGAAACTCTATTGTTTTCAAAAAACTGTGCATCTGCTAGTTTCATGTCTAACAGTTGTGCTTGGAATCCTGCTGGTACAGGAATAAACTTTCCTGATCCTTGTGTTGCTGAATACCTTTCAAGCTTTGCTGCAATTTTTTGCTCATTACTTTTATTCAACTCTCCTGGATAATGAACTAAAACTTTAGAGCCAAACATATTACTTTTATAAAGCTTATTTAAAAATCCAACCGAATTTTTCCCACTACTTATTTGAGTTTTTAAAATATCTCTTGTTGCAACTCCTGAAAGTCCATCAAAACTTACATGAGTTTTCAAATGGATAATCTCATTCATTTCAAAGCTATATCTTTTTCCTGTTCGGCTATCTGTCCAAATATACCAAATACTATTTAGCCTTCCAAAAACACCTTTATTATCTATCCAAATCTTAACTTGAGCACTTGGAAGCAACCAAAGATGCTTTGGAAATCCATTTCTATCAGCTTCTATATAGATATAAGCATTGCCATGATGGAGTTTATTAATTTCTACAGTTCCCCAAAATGTAGCAGCAGTCATATATGGATTAGGTCTTAAATTTAAAAGTCTATCAATATTAGAATCCAGAACTTTTTCTTTACCTTTTTTTATTGTTAAAGCTCTAAGTTCCCACGGCATTTTAGACATTGTTTCTGATAAATGTTTTAAACATATATAATAAATCGTTTCCGACAAATCACTGCTCCTATCAATGCTTTCAACATCTATTCCATAGCTATGAAAAAAATCTCCTACCTCTTCTAAAGATAGCCCTTCTTCTTTTTCATTTGATTTCTCTGACTTTACTATATTTTTTATTTTGTCTATTATTTTCATTACTCACCTCCACCATATAACTTTTCTAGAATTTCATCAGAAACTAATTCATTAACATCAAATTCAAACTCATGATACATTGCCAATTTATATCCACATAAAAGAGCATCAATTGGGTCAATCCTTCTAATAGAAGCATCCTTATCTATTTTTATAAGTCCATTATTTTGCCTTATAACCGTATTCCCCATTGCATAGTTTAAAAGTGGGTTTGGTAAATAGTAAACATTCTCTGAATAAACCTGTTCCCTAAAACCTGCTGTACTTTCATTTAAAGATTTATGCGATTGATAAACCTCTGTTACTTCATATCCTTGAATATCCAAATCCATCATTAGTTTTGAAGCATTAGCTGGATCAAAGCAAAGATGTCTTATCTCCCAATTGTTTTCTTCACAAATTTTTAATACATAATCCATTACATAGCTTTGGTCAACTATTGGACTGTTTGTTACACTTAAAAATCCCCTCTCCTCCCAGCTATCATAAGGAACTTTATCTATCAATTTTCTTTCCATTAACTTTTCTCTATTTGGAATAAAAGAATGACTAAATATTATATACTTTGCAATCCCTTCAACCATTATAGGTATTACAAAAGCTACACTTGTTAAGTCAATTTTTGCTGACATATCAAATCCCACATATACAGGTCTATTAGTTATATCAAACGGAAGAGTTTTTACTTCACATCTTTTCCATTTTTCCATATCCATATAACCTAAATCTTTAGCTTGAACCCAAATATTACAAATTTTAGTTTTAAATGAAATCATCTTTTCAGGAACACTTTTGGCTACTTCATAATCTGATGCTATTTTCTGTATACCTTCTTTATAGGTCGCTCTAAGTGGATTAGCTTTTTGCCATGTTTTTAAATCTCCTATATCATCATCTTTATCGGCTTCACAAATATCTACAAAATACTCATTGTTTTCTATGTCTATATTTGGATTTAGTAGCTCAGAGCAATATTTGTATTCTTCTGTATAACAAGGAACATTTAAATCTATTCCCGCTGTTGTTATTATCAATAATAAAGACTCTTTAGAGTTACTTCCTAATGCTAGGTCATAAAACTCTGTTGTTGCATGTTGATGATACTCATCAAGAACAAGTGCTGCTGGATTGGTTCCATCTCCTGTTTTTCCATCTTGTTTTGATAATGGTTTTAAAAATGAGGTCGTTTTTATATGAACTATTTTATCCCTTGTTAACTTAAACTTTGGTGCTAAAGAACTTCCTGTAAGCATATTTTGACATTCAGAAAATAAGAGTTTCGATTGCTCTCTTTTAGTTCCTGCACAAAATGTTTCTGCTATCTCTCCATTTCTTGTTGCCACTACAGATATTTCATAGAGCATACATCCCGCTTGCATCTGAGTTTTAGCATTCTTTCTTCCAACCTCTATAAAAGCTTTTTTATATCTCCTATATCCATCTTCTCTTTTCCAAGCATATATTTGACAAACTATAAACTTTTGCCAATCAGTTAATACTATTGGAGTTCCTGCTAAAACCCCTTTTGAATGTCTAAGGTATGTAAACCACTTAACTATCCTTACAGCCTCCTCTTCATCCCAGTAAAACTTTTTCTCTTCAACATCTTTTAAAAATCTTTTACAAGCCCATATGTGTTTTTCACCACTTGGTATTATTCCTTCAATACATCCGTTGGAGTACCTTATCAGCTCCTCTTTAATATTCATTAAACATCTCCAAACTCATCACCTAATGTTTTATCTATTCTAGCTACTATTCCAGAACCAGCTTTTAATCTTGATTCCATTGTTAATCCCAATAAAGAACCATACTTTTTCATCTCATCTGAATATTTAAGTTCTAAGCTTACAAGTGGATTTACATCTTCTACAATCATTACATCAGTCTTTAGATTAGTTACAATTGAAACATATCTAGCAAAGGCATTACAGTAACCCCCTAAGCTGTTATAATCTAAATTACTAATCATAGATTTTTTATTAAATTGCTCTACAAGTCTAATCCATTCATTAATTGCAATTTGATTTACTAGCCAATCTGGAGGATGTTCCAGTTGCTCATTTCCAACAAATACAGATTCTTGTTCTAGCTGTTTTCTTTTTATCTCTTCCTGAGTTAAATGTTTTGTTTGTGCTTCAAGTGACTTTCTAATTTTTGACACCTCCAGTTTTTATTTTCTTAATTTTTTCTCAAAGGGAAATTTGCGAAAAGAAAGGAGAGGATGCGGTATCGGCTCGCTTCTCAAAAACTTTTTCATATACCCCCGCCTCCATACTCAACTTCCCATATTTTTATAAACTCTTTTATCTCTTTAATTGTTTCAACTTGATCTGTTTCATATAACTTATGTATCTCTCTATGAGCTTCATCACTTAAATAAACAAGATTTGTAAGCACTAACCCTTTTGATTTATCCTCTGATAATGGAACTATGTGATGAACTAAACTTCCTTTTCTAACTCTTTTATGTTTATATAAACTCCAAAGACACAATTCACTAAACTTATTCCTACAGCTTTCTCTTAATCTCTTCCATTCTTTACTGTTATAAAAGTCTTGATTCTCTCTTTGACATCTATCATATATCCTATTTGATTCAGCTCTCATCTTCTTAGTACAACCATTTGGACACTCTTTTAAACTATATGAATATACCTTTTTACATCTAGGACATATCCTATTCATCTATAACAACTCCATAAGCTTTCGCTTTTCTTTCTTTTGTTTTTAACTCTATCTTTTTTAATTTTAAATCTATTGAATCAGAGTCTAGCTTTATCTCTCTTTCTTTTTCATCAGCTAATATCTCATCTTTATAAGCTTCATATCTTGCTAACTTAATCTTATAATCAAGTTCTTCCTCTGGATTCATTATTGAATATAACTCTTTAGCAAATTGATAACCGTCTCTATGAGTTGCTATCCTAGTTCTTAAAGCATCTTCTCTGCCTTTATTTGTTGGTCTTTCCTTTTTTCTCTCTAACTCAATTAAATAAGCTAAGGTTGATTTATGAAGATTCTTATAATGACCTTTTATCTCCTCTTTCTCTTCTAAATGTTGCTCTATATCATTTTGTACCTCTTGTAAGTAAAGTAATGTTGAATTAATTCCCTTCTGCCATTTCTCTTTACTGGACAAGTTTCTCAATGTGCCATAAGACAGTCTAAACTCATAAGCTAACTCTTTTAAATCTTCTCCTGCTTCAAATCTTTTTCTTATCTCTTTCTTAATTGCATTAGAAACTTTATTTATCACTATGACACACCTCCTATTCAAAGAATAAATTAAGTAATAAAAATGTCATTTATAACGGCTATTAGTTAATAAGGAAAAACCGCTCTGATTTCTCTGAGTAATATCATTCATAACCTATCTATTTATAAAGTGTTTCAGCCTATTTTTAAGCCTTGAAAGTTTAACCACTATTTGAAATTAGTGGTTAAAAATAAATTCCATCAAATAATTTAATTTTTCTAAATTATTACGATTGGAATAGTTCTTCAATATTGTTTTTGTCTCTCTAGTTTTATGTGCTTTGTCATGTTTATCAACAAGCTCTATTAAAAGAGTGTAATCAAATATCCAGCACGATTCTTCTAAATATCTATAGACTCCTCTTTTCTCTTTTTTACCCAACTCTTTTCCAAATCTATTAGCTTTTTTAAAAGCTAGGAACTCTTTTTCTAAATTAGTCTTTATAACATTTTCTAAATGTCTTATTCCCTCTTCTAAGAGCTTCTTCTTGGTGTTCTCTATAAAGATTCCATCTATAAGTTCAAAGCTGTTTAAAATAGAATTTAGACTATTATCCTTTTCATTCTTATTTGCATAATATGAAAAAGTTCTATTTAAAAACTTCCACTCTAATCTTGTTATATCTAATTCTAAATCTAGCTTTTTAGATTCTTCTGTTTTGTCATAAACAGTAACCAAAGTAGAGCCGTAATTTCCTAGAAGAGTTTCATCTTGAAACATCAATCTATAGCTTTTATTTCTAGTGCATCTACTTATCTTTTTAAAGTGTGGCACTGATATGAATAACAGTTTAAAAGCCTCTTCAACTTCTAAAAAAGGTTTGTTAAAGTTCAAATTTATCTCAACATCTTTAATTTTTGCTTCAGCTAAATTTATCTCTATGCCTTTCTCTGAAAGTTCTTTAATTAGTATTAAAAGAGCTGATTTCAGCTCTATCTCCCTTGAGTTATAAATATTATGGCCATTTAAAATTTTATTTGGATTAAATCTCAAATTTTTAAAATGTGTTTCCTTCCCACTGCTATATAACCTTGTGGTACTATCTAAAGTGTAACTTGGCTCATCTAAACAAAATTTTTCTTGGTAATACTCCTCTGTTACTTGTTCTGTTATATAAAGATTGCTGTTATAACTAATTTCAAAGTTATATAGTGTTAACCAATCTATACCTATTCTAAATATCTTACTGGCATCTAAATTCACATTTATATACCTCCATTCTGCCAACCCCTTTCCCGAACCTTCCTGTAGTTTACACATTGGTTCATCCATATTTTGTTACTAACTAAAATGCACCAACTACTTGATACACTTTAATCAGCAACCTATTTTTTATAGGTTACTAATAATTTCAGGATAAGAAATCTCTTTTCCATCTCTTATTAAAATCACATCTTCTTTTCCTAAGTTTATATATCTTTTTACTATTACATCTACATATCTTGGGTCTAACTCCAATGATCTATTTTTTCTTTCTAACTGGTCACAAGCCATCATAGTTGAACCTGAACCTCCAAATAAATCTAAAACTACATCTCCTCTTTTAGAACTATTCATAATTGCTCTTCCTGGAACTTCTACTGGTTTAGTTGTAGGATGAAGCTCTGATTTCTTCGGTCTTGGAATGTCCCAAACATCACATTGTTTTCTATCTTCTAATGGATGAAGTCTTGGTGCTCCTTCTAGCCATCCATACCAGATAGGTTCATATTTTGTATGATAATCTTTCCTTGAGAGAACTAAAGAATCTTTATTCCAGATAATTGTTGATGACCAATGATAATTGTTCTGAGCTAAAGTCAACATCATATTTCCCCACTCTTGGCCAGACATAACAACATAAGTTGGACAACCTTTCTTTGAGAACTCAGCCATTCTTGAAAATATATCAAACATAAACTTCTTGAAATCCTCTGTTCCCATGAAATCATTTAATATTGTTCTTGGTTTATATCCTTGAGGATTATCCTCTTTTACTCCTCCATAATTTACATTCCAAGGTGGGTCTGTAAATACTAAATCAGCTTTATCTGTTAACATTACCTTTGTTACATCTTCAACTTTTGTACTATCTCCACAAAGTAATCTATGACTACCTAGCATATATAAGTCTCCAAGTTTACTGTATGGTTCTTTTTCTAAATCTACTTCTGGTGGTTCATCTTCTTTAAACTCATCAATTTCAACTTCTAAACTTCCAATATTTAAATCTTTTAGTTCTTCTATTTCAAAACCAGTTAAAGATAAGTCTTTTTCATTAATTTCTATCTCTTTTAACTCTAGTTTTAACTTTTCTAAGTTAAAGCCAGTATTCATTGTTAATTTATTGTGAGCTATTATATATTGTTTTTTCTGTATCTCACTTAAATGATCTAATCTTATTACCTCTACTTCTTCAACTCCCAATTGCTGTAATGCAATATATCTTCCATGACCTTCTATAATCACATTGTTTTCATCTACTGCTATTGGGTCATTAAAACCAAATTCTTTTATACTCCCTTTTATTTGGTTTATCTGTTCTTGAGGATGCTCTTTAGCATTATTTATATATGGTGTTATTTCACTTAGTTTTAATTTTTCTATTTTCATATGACCTCTCAAAGCTCATTTTTATCTACATACTCTAATATCTCAATTATTGCATTTGAAACTTTTTCAATAGATTTCTCTAGATAATCTTTATTCTTAATATTATCTAAAAAGAATGGTTCTATTAGTATCGCTACTGGTTTAGTTTTATTAAGAATTGAACCTCCTCTATCTTCTGGTTTAGTTGGTTTTATTCCTCTATCTGATAGTCCCAAATGCTTAGTTAAAATATCTTGAGCTACTGAAGCTAACTTCCTTCCTTTTGATGATGTATGAGCATATAGAACCTCTGTTCCTTGTGCTTTTCTATCATAAGCATTGAAGTGACAACTTATTAAAATATCTCCATTTAAGGAATTAACTTCATTAACTAAATTTCCAAAATCATTTCTAGCCTTAATAATTAAATCAATTCCAACTAATCTCTCTTTTTTAAAAACTTCCGTTACCAAATAACTTGTCATATCAAATTCTGTTATTAATTTTCCATCTATATTTGTGTTGCATCCAGGACTTATAAAGTTATGTCCTGCTAATAAAATAACTCTTTTAGTTCCTACCATTACTCCATCTCCTTGCTTCTGCATCAGCCTTACCAAATTGAATCATCAACTCTGACTTAGTATCTAAATCAATGTCTAAAGACTCAATCATCTCCATTAATTTTTCCATTTCTTCCATAAAAACTCCTGAGTAACAAAAAAAGACAGCACTTACCTAATCAAAAATTGATTAGATAAGTAACTGTCTCCGACCTTGTTAACTTATTCTAATTGATATGCAGTATAGCACAAAAATGTTTCTCCTCATTTGAAACTGGCATCCGCCCTTTGTTTCTTATTTGGTATCTTTGTCACCAACTTTTATTTGAGAATAGAATACACTATTCTTTTAAATTTTTCAACTATATTTTTTAAATTTTTATAATTATTTTTTCAGTAGGGGTAATTTCAGTAAATATTCTTCCATTGTTTCCCTTTTCTATTTTTACTACTACAGAGCTATTACTACTAAGAGTTTCTCCTATTTTATTTAGTAATTTTTCTAAATCATCATTAAATTTTTTCATGTTACCCCCATTTATTAAACACAAGGTGTTTTACGGGGATTAGAATACACTAAAAAATAGAAAATTGCAAGTAGTTATTTTTTAAGTTATTATCTGAATTTAAATTTTCTCTTATTATCTGAATTTAAATTTTCTCTTATTATCTTTAATATTTTTTCAAATGATTTCTCGAGGTCATCGTTATTAACGACTATAGTAATACAATCATTATATAACATTAAAATTATTCTTTTCATATCATCTGTTTTTTGTACCTTAGTAGGCAGTTCTTGTGAAATTTGTAAAATTTTTTCTTTAAGCAATATATTTATATGCTCAACTTTTTTTAATGTATTTTTTAACTCCACCAATAAATTTTTTGGTAAAAATGGAGTGTTAGTATATTCTTCAAGTTTTTTTTCTTCTTCTTGAAAAATAGCGGAGATATAAAATAATTTTAATTTATACTCACACCAATTATTTAACTTAAGCTCTTCTTTGGATTTATGCTCATCAACAAATATGTTTAAATCATTTTCATCCATTAATGTTGAGTATCCAACCTCTTTAAAAAATTCATTTTTATCAAAATTTAGATTTGTTTCTTTCCATTCATTAAATTCAATATAGTCATTCATTAAATACATAAGATTTAAATAAATATTTTTTTCAAATCCTTTATATAATTTTTCAAAGTTTGTTGAATATCTATATACTTCCTGCATTTCCTTTATTTGAAACTTAAAAACTTCATTATCAAAAGGTAAAAACAAGGTTTTTCTTGCTCCCATATATGTAAAAAATCCTATTATACAAAAAGCAATATAATAAGATATTTCTGCGATTGATTTTATAAAATCAATTATTTCTATCTTTTGTTTTGAAGATTTGCTGTCTGTTGTTTTTTGATTAGTATTTTCTTTTTCTATTAACTCTTGTTTTTTTTGTACAGTTTCTACAAAATTAAATTTTTGTTTTTCTTCAACTATTTTCTCAATACTATCCAATTGTTCATTTAAAATACTATTTTCTTTTTCTATTAATTCCAAGCTTTTTTCAGATATCGCAAAAGTATTTTTTATTAAAATTATTATTAATATGGCTATTGCTTTTTTCATTCTAAGTCCTCTATCATTTTGTTTTCATCTACACTCTTAAAATATTTACTCTCAGCCCATCCTTCTAACATTTCTTCGCCTTCTTTGTAACAAATTTTTATTTTTTCTTTATTTTTATCAACTTTTAATACAACCATTTTACCATCTATAGTATCTTTTTTTACCTTTCCATTTAAAGATTTATATACTTCTATTTTTTCTTTTACTCCACATTTATAATTACTTTCTTTTCGAGTTTTATATTTTTTAAAATCGATTTTTTTCCCTATAAACAATTCTTTTCTTTTTTCTATAAATGAATAGATTAATAAATATAATTGAATGATTATCAATTTATAAGATTCAAATATTATTTCTGATTCTTTATTTTTTTTTCTGTTAATAATTTTTTTCTCATATTCAGCTGCTTCATTTGTTAAAGGGATGAATTTTTCTTTAACTATTTCTTTTTCTATCTCGACTGTTGACTGTAAGTCAACTATTTTTAATTTAAGCTTATTTATTTCTTTTAACTCTTTTGTTAAGAGCTTTAAATTTGAATTCACCAATTGATTATTAAAAGATTTTAATTCTGAATTTAAAAAACCACCTGTTAAATCATTACTTCTTAATATATCACTTATCATTGGATTCGTTTTTAAACCTAATATTTGTCCTGTTAGTGAGTTTAATTCTGAACTCAGATAACCACTTGTTAAATCATTATTTCTTAATATATCACTTA
>NZ_JTLI01000051.1 GCF_000799075.1 Cetobacterium sp. ZOR0034 | reverse complement strand
TAAACCTTTAAGTCAACAGTATATCTCTTATGTAAAGGACCTGACTAAAGGAGATTTAGGACCGAGTATGAAGAGAGAAGGAAGAACAGTAAATTGGATTATTGGGTATTCGTTTCCAACATCTGCAAAATTAGGTTTGGTTGCAGTACTAATATCTTTGACTGTAGGAATATCTTTAGGTATTTTAGCAGCGTTAAATTTTAATAAATGGCCGGATTCTGTTTGTATGGTGCTTTCGACCTTAGGAGTTACTATTCCAAGTTTTGTTGTAGGGGTATTTCTGATGTATATTTTTGGAGTTAAATTAAAAATGGTACCAATTGTAGGATTAAAAACATGGGATTCATATATTCTTCCGAGTATTGCTCTTTCTGGATATTCAATCGCATTTATAGCTAGATTGACACGTTCAAAATTGATTGAGGTAATGAAATCAGATTATATTAGAACAGCTAGAGCAAAAGGTTTAAGTAAAGGAAGAATTATTATAAAGCACGCTCTTAGAAATACATTGATACCAATTGTAACTTATGTAGGACCTTTAGTAGCTGGTATCTTAACTGGAAGTTTTGTTATAGAGAAAATATTTGCAATTCCAGGATTAGGAAGTGAATTTGTAACAACTATAACAAATAGAGATTATACGGTCATTTTAGGTGTAACTATCTTTTATAGTGCATTTTTAATGATTTGTAACTTAATTGTAGATTTACTTTATGTAGTTATAGATCCAAGAATTAAACTTGATAAATAGGGGGCATTTATGAATAACGATTTAGATTTTACCTTTGTTCTAGAAAGTGAAAAGGTAAAAGATGAAATAACTAGGAAAAGTTTTACATTTGCACAGGATGCATGGAGAAAATTAAAAGGAAATAAATTATCTATAGCTGGATTAATTTTTATTATTTTGATAACAGTCTTAGCAGTTGTTGTTCCGATGCTTTCGAGTTATAGTATCTTTGAAACAGATTTAGGAAAAACTAATCAATTTCCAAGTATGACTCATCTCTTTGGAACAGATCAATTGGGAAGAGATATATTTGTAAGAGTTATGTTTGGTGCACGATATTCATTAGCAATTGCGTTTATAGCTTCTTTTTTAAATCTAATCATAGGAATCTTATATGGTGGAATTTCAGGATATTTTGGTGGCCGAATAGATATGATAATGATGAGAATTGTGGATATAATATACTCAATTCCTATGACAATATATGTAATTTTGATTATGGTAACTTTTGAAAAAGGTGGTTTTTTAAATATAGTACTAGCTTTAGCACTTTCATATTGGATTGGAATGGCTAGAATTGTTAGAGGGGAAATTCTACAACTAAAACAACAGGAATACATCTTAGCCGCTAGAACTTTAGGAGCTTCAAATAGAAGAATTTTATTTAAACACCTTTTACCAAACAGTATGAGTTCAATAATAGTGACGTTGACATTACAAATACCATCGGCTATATTCACAGAAGCATTTCTAAGTTTTATTGGACTTGGGATAACTCCACCAGCTGCATCTTGGGGAACTTTGGCAAATGATGCACTGGGAGGATTTAGACTTTATCCATATCAACTTATATTTCCAACTTTGGCGATATGTTTTACGATATTAGCTTTTAATCTTTTAGGTGATGGATTAAGAGATGCATTAGATCCGAAGGTTAGGGGGTAGAATATGAAAAAATTATTGGAAGTTAAAAATTTGAAAACATCATTTACAACGCATCATGGAGAGGTTCAAGCGGTAAGAGGAGTTACTTTTGATTTGTTAAAAGGCGAAGTTTTAGGAGTAGTTGGTGAATCGGGAAGTGGAAAAAGTATAACGATGATGAGTATAATGAAACTTTTAGAGGAGAATGGAGAAATAAAAGAGGGAGAGATTACTTTCAATAATGAAAGAATTGATAGACTCACGGAGAAAGAGATGAACTCAATAAGAGGAGATAAAATTTCGATGATATTTCAAGATCCTATGACATCGTTAAATCTTTTAATTCCTATTGGAAAGCAGATAACAGAGACTTTGATTGTACATAAAGGTATGAGTAAAAAAGATGCGTTTGAAAAAGGAGTTCAGTTGTTAGAAGATGTTGGAATACCAATGGGGAGAACTAGAATGAAGCAGTATCCACATGAGTTTTCAGGTGGTATGCGTCAAAGGGTTATGATAGCAATGGCATTAGCAACAAACCCGGAGCTTCTAATAGCAGATGAACCGACAACAGCTTTAGATGTAACTATTCAAGCTCAGATTTTAGATTTAATGAGAAAAATAAAGAAAACTAGTGATACATCAATCATTCTTATTACTCATGACTTAGGAGTGGTTGCAGAGATGTGCGATCGTATCAATGTTATGTATGGTGGAGTTATTGTTGAACAAGGTATGACGAGAGATATATTTTATAATACGAAACATCCTTATACTTTAGGACTTTTAAAAAGTGTACCTAATCCAGAAAGGGTGGGAAAAGAAAAGTTAAAACCTATAATGGGAACACCTCCAGATTTATTAAATCCGCCAAAGGGATGCCCTTTTTATCAAAGATGTGAATATTCTATGAAAGTGTGTAAGGATAATATGCCACCATTTTTTGAGATAGATGAAAATCATAGATCTGCTTGCTGGTTAAATCATAAAGACGCACCTAAAGTTGGAATAAATTAATCGGGAGGAAGTTATGGAGAAGAATTTATTAGAGATAAAAAATCTATGTAAGTATTTTAATATAAAAAATAGTGTTTTTGAAAAAAAGAGAAAGATTTTAAAAGCTGTTGATGGAGTTTCTTTAGAGATTAGAAAAGGGGAAACTTTAGGTTTAGTTGGAGAATCTGGATGTGGAAAAACAAGTTTAGGAAGAACAATTGTTAAATTATATGAACCAACTTCTGGAGATATAATTTATGATGGAGAAAATTTAACGAATTTAAATTTTCAAGAGATGAAGAATTTTAGAAGAAAAATTCAAATGATATTTCAAGATCCATATGCATCTCTTAATCCTAGACAAACTATAGGAGATATAATAAAAGAGCCCATGGAGATTCACAATCTTTATAGTAAAGAGGAAAGAGGAAGAAAAGTTTTAGAAACTTTAGAATTGGTAGGATTAAATGCTACACATATGAGTAGATATCCACATGAGTTTTCAGGAGGTCAAAGACAACGGGTTGGTATAGCTAGAGCATTAGCGTGCAATCCCGAGTTTATTGTTTGTGATGAGCCAATTTCCGCTTTGGATGTATCTATTCAAGCACAGATTATAAATACTTTAGAGGAACTACAAGAAAAATTGGGATTGACTTATTTGTTTATAGCTCATGATTTATCAATGGTAAAACATATTTCGGATAGAGTTGGAATAATGTATTTAGGAAAATTAGTTGAAATATCAGATAGTGATAGGGTATATGATAAACCTATGCATCCATACACTCAAGCATTACTTTCAGCAATTCCAATACCGGATCCAGATATATCGTTAAAAAAAGAGAGAATAATATTAGAGGGGGATATACCGACTCCTATCAATCCAAGTGGAGGATGTAGATTTAAAAGTCGTTGTCCAAAGGCATTTGAAAAGTGTCAAACAATAGAACCTGAATTGAAAGAGGTAGAGAAAAATCATAAAGTTGCATGTCATTTATATAACAAAGTTTAATTTATCATATACTAATTTTAAAAGGAGGAGTTTATGTTAGGGAGATTAAATGGAAAAAATTTAGCATTAGCATCAATGGTTTTATTTTTAGCAGCATGTGGAGGGAAAAGTGAAGAGAAAGTAGCAGAAAATTCTACGACATCTAAAAAAAATGCAATATCATATAATTTAGGAAGTGATCCAAAAACAATAGATCCACAACTGAATACAGCGGTTGATGGATCGATAGTTTCTTCAAATGTGTTTGAAGGATTATTTGCAGAGGGAGAGGATGGGAAATCAGTTCCAGCAGCGGCAGAATCTGTAGATATATCAGCAGACGGATTAGTTTATACATTTAAAATAAGAGAAGGAGCAAAGTGGTCAGATGGAAAATTAGTTACAGCAAATGATTTTGTGTATTCTTGGAAAAGAGGACTGACAGCAGATACAGCTATGGAATATGCATATCAACTATTTTATATAAAAAATGGAGAGAGATTTTACAATGGTGAAGTTGGAGAAGCTGAACTAGGTGTGAAAGCTATAGACGATAGAACATTACAAGTAACTTTAGAAAATGCGACACCATATTTTCTATCTTTAACAGCGTTTCCTGCATATTTCCCTTTGAGAGAGGATATTGTTAAAGATAATTCAAGTTGGGCAATAGATGCTAAAACATATATAGGAAATGGGCCATTTAAGATTAAAACTTGGAATCCTAAAGAGAATATAGTTTTAGTTCCAAATGATAACTATTGGGGTAGATCAGAAGTAAAATTAGACGAGTTAAGATTTGATATGATAGTGGATGATAAAACATATTTAAATGCGTTCAAATCAGGAGAGATTGATATAATAGATTCACCACCAACAAGTGAGATACCATCACTTTTGTCTAGTGGAGAGGGGAAAGTATATCCTTATTTAGGAACATATTTTTATGTAGTGAATGTATCGGGATCAGGAACGTCTCCAGAAGTGACTAAATTCTTAGGAGACTCAAAAGTTAGAAAAGCACTAGCACTTTCGATTAATAAAAAACTTATTGTAGAACAAGTTATGAAAGGTGGACAACTTCCAGCTAGAAGTTTTGTGCCAGAGGGAATTGTAGCTACTGATGGAAAAGACTTTACGGAGAATAGTAAATATTTACCAGCAGAAGGAGATATAGAGTTAGCTCAAAAATTACTAGTTGAAGCGGGATATACATCACCAGAATCGATGCCGAAGATAACATTTACATTTAATACAGGAGATGCTCATGCTATGGTAGCTCAAGCTGTTCAAGATATGTGGAAAAAGAATTTAGGTGTAGAGGTTGAGTTAAAAAATGAGGAGTGGGCAGTGTTCCAAACAACAAGAAGTAATAAAAATTATGATATAGCAAGACATGGGTGGATAGCTGATTATAATGATCCTATGAACTTCTTAGATTTATGGTTAACAGGCGGAGGAAATAACGATGCGGGATATTCTAATCTGGAATATGATAAATATGTAAGAGATGCTCAAAAAGAAAGTGATCCAGATAAAAGAACAGCTTTACTTCATAAAGCAGAAGATATTTTGATGGAAGATATGCCAGTAATACCATTATATTACTATACGAGTGTAGTTGTGGCTAATCCGAAAGCAAAAGGATGGATTAAATCACCATTAGGTGGATATTTCTTTAAAAAAGCATATGTGGAGAATTAAGAGAAATTAGTACAAAAAGAAAAAACTGGTCAAATTTATATTCGACCAGTTTTTTCTTTTTGTTTGTATTTTTTCTTTTAATATTTTAAGTTTTTATGCTTTCAAATAGTTATATTCTTTCATCACTCTTTTTACATAGTTTTGAGTTTCTTTGAACGGAGGAATGCCGTTATATTTCTTAACATTTCCAATACCAGCATTATATGATGCTAAAGCTAAAGTAAGATTATTCTTATTTTGTTCTAGACACCAAGCAATATACTTAGTTCCTCCTTTTATATTTGAATTGATATTATTTGGATTTACCTTCATAAGTTTAGCAGTTTTAGGCATAAGTTGCATAAGTCCAGTTGCACCAACATGTGATACAGTACTTTGCTTAAAATCACTTTCAACTTTTATGATTGCAGCAATCAATTCAGGTTCAACATCATGACTGTTTGAGTGTTCCATAATACTATTATATATATTAGTAGCAGTTGCTTGAGTTTTAGTATGTTTTTCTATGTAAGTTTTTATTTTGCTTGAAGAGTTGTTCTCTTGAGAGAAAACACAAATTGTTAAAAGAAAAAATAATGCGATAAATCTAAACTTCAATAAAAATCACCTCTCGTAAAAAAATCATCTGTGAATATTATAACATAAAAATCACAAAAATGGAAATTTTTGTTCTATTTAAAAATGTGTATGAGCTTAAAATACTCAAGGCTTCAGCAATCCTATCATTAATTTTTTTAATAACAAAACTGGAAGGGATATATCAAATTAACTCTAAATTTACGAGAAGTTAATTTTATTTTAACATCATTTTGTTACAATAATTTTATGATAACACTAGGAGGAGAAAACATATGATATTTAAGGGGAAATTTGATAATAATAAAAAAGTTGAAAAATTAGAATATAAATTTGAAATTCCAGAGGGAACAAATAGAATATCACTAAATTTGACTAAAGGACCATTTCAACATGTTTTGATATCTTTAGAAGATAGTGAAGGAAGAACAAGAGTTTTGACATCTTTTAAAACTTTTAAAAAGAAATATTATGTGACTACACATTGGGAGAGTACATCAAATTGTTGTATTCCTGGAGATATTCCACCAGGAGAATGGAAGATAAAACTACTAAAACCATATTTGGTTGAGTCTGAGTTTGAACTTGAAGTTGCAGTTGAAAATGGAAATTTAATAAAAAAAGAAAATATGAAAAAGATTAGTTTAAAAGAGCATTATCCAGACATAAAAGAGTGGTATGCAGGAGAGTTACATAATCATACAACAGTTTCTGATGGAAGTATAACATTAAAAGATTTAAAAAAAGAGATTTTAGAAAAGGGCATAGATTTTATATTTCCGACAGAGCATAACAGTATATTGACTAAATATCCTGATTTAGATAAACCAATTATTCCTTCAACAGAATTAACGTTAGATGACTTAGGTCACTTTAATCTTTTTGGATTGAGACAATTTATAGATTATTATGATTTTATAGAGGAGAACGAAAAGAGAGAGGAATCTCTGAAAAAAATATTTGCAGAAGTAAAAAAACAGGGAGGATATATCTCATTAAATCATCCATTTCATAATAGTTCAAAGATGTGTTTAGGATTATTTTATAATATAGATTTAAAAGATTTAGATTTTATAGAAGTTATAAATTCACCAACGTCACTCGATAGAAATTCATACTACGATAAAAAAGCTTTAGAGGCCTTAGATATGTTGTGGAAAGATGGACATAAAATATTTGCAGTCGCTGGAAGTGATAATCATGGAATAACTTTAGGTGATCCATTAAATTATATTAGATTAGAAAAGTATTCAACTAAAAATATTTTGGAAAATTTAAAAAAGGGAAGAACATACATCTCTAGAGTGGGAGAGATAAAATTGAGGATGGAAAATGATGGAGATGTTATTTATCCAGGAGATGAAGTAGACGGTGAAGTTTTAATTAAAGTATTTTCTTCACAAAGTTTAATGTGGAAAGTCATAAAAAATGGAAAAGTAATACATACTGGAAAAGGAAAAGAGTTGACTGTGACTCAATATGTATCTAGTGGAGAGTATTTAAGAATAGAAGGAGTTTCAGAAGATCACGAACCAATGGTAATTATAAATCCGATATATAATGCTTTAAAAGTACCTACACTAGAGAAATGGTTTGATGTGAAAGATGTTGTTTGGAGAGATTAGAAAAATCTAAATTGAATAAAAATTCGAAATATTTTTTTCAAAAAAAGGTTGATTTTCAAAATAAAAAAGAGTATTATCTCCTTACAAGGATGTCTACAAATTAAGGAGGAATCAAAAATGTCATACGTATTTTTTATGCCAACAATCTCTTATATGGGAGAAGGATCAGTAAAAGGTTTAGGAAACGAAATTCATTCTAGAGGACTAAAAAAAGCTTTAATCGTAACAGATCATGTTCTAGTTCAAATTGGGTTAGTTAAAAGTTTAACAAATTTATTAGATAAAAATGGAATAGGTTATGTTATCTATGACGAAACAAAACCAAATCCAACTGTAACAAATGTAAATCATGGATTAAAAGCTTTAAAGGATAATCATTGTGACTTTGTAATATCGTTTGGTGGAGGGTCACCTCATGATGCAGCGAAAGGAATAGCTTTAGTAGCTTCAAATGGTGGAGATATTAAAGATTATGAGGGAGTAGATAAATCAAAATATCCTCAACTACCTTTAATCGCTATAAATACAACAGCAGGGACAGCATCAGAAATGACAAGATTTTGTATAATAACAGATGAAGAAAGACATGTGAAAATGGCTATAGTAGATAAGCATGTAACTCCACTTATTGCGGTGAATGATCCAGAATTAATGCTAAATATGCCAAAAAGTTTAACGGCAGCAACAGGAATGGATGCTTTGACTCATGCTATAGAGGCGTATGTTTCTACGATAGCAACTCCAGTAACTGATGCATGTGCAGAAAAAGCGATTGAGTTAATCTCAAAAAATTTAAGAGAAGCAGTTGAGAATGGGCAAGATATAAAAGCTAGAGATAATATGGCTTATGCTGAATATTTGGCAGGAATGGCGTTTAATAGTGCATCTTTAGGATATGTTCATGCCATGGCTCATCAACTTGGTGGATTCTATGATTTACCACACGGTGTTTGTAACGCTATCTTATTACCACATGTTGTTAGATATAATGCTTCTGTATCGGAAGAGAAATTAAGAAAAGTAGCTATCTTGATGGGAGTTAATCCCCATGATATAAAAGATAAAAATCCAGCGGATTTAGCAATTGAATCTATAAAAAAATTGTCTAAAGATATAGGAATTCCAGCGGGAATAAAAGAGCTTGGAGCTAAAGAGGAGGATTTTGTAACTCTAGCGACAAATGCATTAAAAGATGCATGTGGATTAACAAATCCAAAACAAGCAACATTAGATGAAATAATAGAAATTTATAGAAACGCAATGTAATTAAAAAAATATAAAATTATTTGTAAAAGTGTTAGAAAAAAATTCTAACACTTTTTTTATAGAGTTTAGTAATTTTTATTCTGATGAAGAGGCAATAAATAATATATTAAGAAAAATATAGAATAACTTTTACCTTTATTTTACATAAATTTAATCATGATTTTACAAATATAAGTTAAAATGAGTTAAATTAAAAAAAAGGGGGCAAAAAAAATTGAGTAAAACTAAATTTAAATTAGCAGCACTAACAGCATTTTTAACGATAGCAGGAACAGCACAGGCAGTAGCTTTAAAAGATGTGAAACCAGGATTTGCTAAAAATGTAATTTTCCTTATTCCAGATGGATCGAGTTCAACAGTTTCAACATTGGCAAGAGCGGTATATAATGATGGAGAAAGTTTAAATATAGATGCATTGGCATCTGGTTTAGTAAAAACTTATAACTCTGATACTTTTATAGCTGATTCGGCACCTGCAGGAACAGCACTTGCAACAGGATGGAAAACACAGGATAAGTTAATAGGTGTAAAACCTAAAGCTGCAACTTTAAAAGGAGCTAGAGTTCCAGAAGTAGGAGACGAATTAGCACCAGCAGCATCAGTGTTAGAAGCGGCTAAATTAAATGGTAAAGCAGTGGGGATTGTAGCAACATCAGAAGTATTGCACGCTACACCAGCAGATTTCACTACTCACTCAATTCATAGAAATAATTACTCTGTAATAGGAGAACAACAAGTTCATCAAAACTTAAATGTAGTTTTTGGTGGAGGAAAAAGTTACCTAAAAAAAGATAATGCAACTGAGGCAAATTCAAAGAAACGTACTGATGGGGAGGATATGCTAGAGGCTTTAACAGCTAATGGATATAATATAGTACAAACTTTGGATGAAATGAAAAGCTTAAATAAGGATTTTGTATGGGGATTATTTGCTGAGAAGGATATACCTTATGATTTAGATCGTGATAAGAAAACAGTTCCATCTTTAGCAGAGATGACAGAGAAAGCAATTGAATTACTTTCAAAAGATGAAGATGGATTCTTCTTAATGGTAGAGGGATCAAAAGTTGATTGGGCAGGACATGCAAACAATCCTGTTGCAATAACTTCAGAGTTTATGGCTTTTGACAAAGCTGTAGGAGTTGCTTTAGAGTATGCTAAGAAGAATAGTGATACACTAGTAGTTGCTGTAACAGACCATGGAACAGGTGGAATTTCTATAGGAAATCTAGCTACATCATCAAATTATCCAGAGTTACCAATGGATGTATTTACAAAAGATATGAGAAAAGCTAAGTTTACAGAAGTATTAACAGCAGAGAAGATATTAGCTAATAAATCAGCTGCAAAATCTTTAGCAAAAGATATGTTAGGTTTAGAGCTAACAGATGCAGAGTTAGAAGGAATAAATAAAGCTGATAAAACATCAGGAATTGAAGCGGTTTTAGGAAAAGCTATGAGTGAAAGAGCACATTTAGGATGGACAACAAATGGTCATACAGGAGAGGATGTACCTCTTTATGTGTATACATCTAATTACGCTAATCAATTAACAGGAACAGTAAACAATTCAGATATTGCACTTTATATAGCTAAAGCTATGAATTTAGATTTAGATGCAGCGACAAATGAGCTATTTGTTCCAGGAAAAAGAATAAAAGAGATGGGAATTGATGTAAATATAGACATGACAAATAAATTCCAACCAATATTTACTTTATCTAAGGGTGGAAAGAAGTTTGTGTTCCAAGAGAATAAGAACTACTACGAGTTAGATGGAAAAAAAGTTAAATTTAATGGAATTGTTGTATTTAATGGTAAGGATGTATTTATTCCAAATGCAGCTTTAAAAGATATAATATAATCTTTTTATAGAAAAAAGACGAGAGGTTTTAAAACTTCTCGTCTTTTAAATTTTTTGTTATTTTATACATAGCACATGGTATTCACCATTGATAACGCTAGTTCCTTCTGTTTCGTGTTCGAATCCTGGGAATTGTTTGTCCCAAGTAGAAAGAGCTTTTAAATATGTAATTTGTGGACTATTAGAATCTCCAAAGTTTTCACCAGACATCAGCATAGGAATTCCAGGAGGATAAGGAATAACAGCATTTGCCGCGACTCTATTTTCTAATTGTGTAGCTGGTACTAGTTCAACTTCATTTTTAACAACTTTATTATAAGCTTGTCTAGGAGTAATTACTTGTTCAGGTAGACTAGAATACGCTTCATTTAGATATTTACCCAAATTATGTTCTTTTAAGTAATGGAAAATTTCATCACCTAAGTCTTTCATTCCAAGAGTACCATATCTGTCTTCACGTCCTTTAACTAATTCAGGGAATATCTTACCTAAAGGGGTATTATTATCATAATCTTTTTTGAAAGCTATCAGAAGATCTAAAAGTGTTCCCCACTTTCCCTTAGTTATTCCCATTGAGAATAAAAACATAACTTGGAAATCTGTTGTTCTTGTAGGAACAACACCATATTTAGAAAAATAATATGCTACAAGTTCAGCAGGTACTCCTATGTCTGCAAGATCTCCATTATCACACATACCTGGGGAAAGAATACTAACCTTGATAGGATCTAACATTGCCCAATCTTCAGGAAGGTTATCAAAACCATGCCAAATATCTCCAGGCTTCATTTTCCAACACTCCTGATTTGTCATTAGAAGTTCAGTTGGAGCATCTTCAAAATTATAAACTTTACCAGTTGATTTATCTGTTACAGTTTCAACATTCCATGGTTTGAAGAACCATTCTCCTTTATCCTTATATTCTTTATGATATTTTGCGACCATTTTTCTAAAGTCGATAGCTTCTTTTAAAACTTCATCAGTTAAATATTTACCAGTTTTTCCCTCCATCATAGCAGCACCAATTTCATTTGAAACAGCGATAGCATACAAAGGAGATGTTGTAGAGTGCAGCATATAAGCTTGATTAAATCGCTCCTCACTTATAGGATTACTTCCTTTTCTCATATGAATGTATGAAGCTTGAGATAAAGCGTTTAAAAGTTTATGAGTAGAGTGTGTTGCAAAGATTGTAGCATGACCATTGTAATCCTTTGCATCTCCTCTCATAGCATAATGATTCGTATAAATTTCATTAAATTTAGCATATCCATACCACGCCTCATCGAAATGGATATTTTGTATATATGGTTGGAAAATATCTTCCACTTTTTTAGCATTGTAACAAACACCGTCATATGTACAGTTAGTAACAACTGTGTATAAAGGTTTTTGCTTCTTCATAGAAGCTGGAATTAAACAGCTATTTTCTATTTTGCCAAGAACTTCGTCTTCAGACATTTCGGTTGGTAGAATTGGACCTATTATTCCATATCGATTTCTAGTTGGCTTCATATAAACTGGTTTTGCTCCAGTTAACATTAAACCTTGTTCGATAGATTTATGACAGTTTCTATCAAGTAAGGCAATATCATCTTCAGTTAGTGTTCCTTGCATAATAGTTCTATTAGAACCAGAAGTACCAACTAAAACATTATATGATCTGTCTGAACCAAATATTTTTGCTGCTAATTTCTCCCCCTCTAGGAAAGCACCCGTATGATCTAATAAAGAACCGATACAAGTTCTTTCAATACCAGTGTCAGTTCTGAACAGATTTTCATCATAAAAATCGAAGAATCTTTGTCCTAATGCAGTTTTAGTAAAACCAACACCTCCTTGATGACCAGGAGCTGCCCATGAATACTCAGCAACTTTATTGTAGTTGAAAACTGCTTTTGTTAAAGGTGGAAGTAATTCATCATTATATCTTTCAACAGCTCTTTGAATTCTTTCACCTAGAAATGTTATTTCCTCTTGTAATAACCATATAATCTCTTCAACATTTTCATAAATCTCTCTACTTAAAGTTTCTAAAGCATCAGCCTTATGAGTTAAAAGAAAAACAGGAACTCCTTCTTGAGATTCATGGAGCTTTTCAATAATATTTAAAGCTTCTTTTTCCTCTTTATTGTTAGGCCAAGATAAAAGAAGGCAATCAATAGCTTTATCGTAAGAGATAACATCTTCTAAATCTTCATAAGATTGAGATATATATATTCCAAGATTTCTTCTACTTAATTCTTCTAAAAGAAGAGTACTTCTATTAGCAATTTCAGTTCCCTCCTTTATTCCATCATTAAAAAATACAATTTTGTTTTTATTTCCATCTATAATTTTTTTCATAAAAATAACCTCCATTTATCCAAGTAAAACTTTATAGTTTGCAATTGTATAAAATACTCCAATTATTCCACTTGCTATTATTAAACCGGCAAATATTTTTTCACCATGAGTAAAAATTGGTTTTCCATCACTGCTTTCCAATCTAGCTTTTCTAAAAACAGGAATTCCCAAAGCATAAATGATAGCTGCAACCAGAAAATAACTTAAACCAGCAGCATATATTAGCCAAGCTGCATAAATACTACCAAGTACTCCAGTTAAAAGAGCCTTTTCTCTACTTATAGGAGAGGCATTAGGGAAATCACCACCAGCTTTTGAAATTCTCCATAGGTATAGTGTACAAATAAAATAGCAAGGTAGAATCATAACTCCTGTAATACTAAGCATTAGATTCCAAGCATTATTAGAAAAATAAACTACGATCATACATAGTTGCATAAGAATAGATGAAACTAATAAAGAATATGAAGGGGATTCATTTTTATTTTCAGTAGCAAAAACTTTAGGAAATGTCCCATCTTTCGCAGCTTCAAAAGGTAAGGAAGCGAGCATTACTGTCCAAACAAGCCAAGAGCTTAATAGTGCAATAATAACACCCAGGTTCATTATCCAGTTTCCAGAGTTTCCGATAACAGTACTTAGAATAGGCCCTGTTGAAGGAGGTGACATAGTCGAAATTTTACCTTGAGATAAAATTCCTAATGGAAGTAAAGAAAGTAGGGCGTATATAATTAAGCATCCTAAGAATCCGATAACAGTAGCTTTCCCAACATCTTTTTGTGAGTTGGCTCTACTAGAAATAACAACAGCTCCTTCTATACCAATAAATACCCAAAGTGTCACAAGCATAGTACTTTTTACTTGAGGGAATAGTCCGCCTAAGTCTTTATCCATAAGACTTGGAATAACAGCTTTACCCCAAAAATCGGTTGTAAAAACTGAAAAATCGAATTTAAAGATTAAAATTAAAATAAAAAGTATTAATGGAATTAATTTTCCAACTACTCCAATATTATTGATAAATGCAGCTTGCTTTACTCCTGCCAAAACAGCGAAGTACATAATCCAGATTACTAAAGAACCACAGATTACTGAGAGCAAATTATTTCCACCTTTAAAATATGGATTAAAAAAATAATTGAATGAATCCATTAAAAGAATTGCGTATCCGACATTTGCAAAGATATTACATATCCAATATCCCCATGCAACTTGGAATCCCATTAATTTTCCAAATCCTAATTCACCATACCCATAAATTCCAGAGGTAACTTCTGGTTTGACATTTGACAAAATACTGAAAGTATTAGCCAAAAACCACATACCTAAACCTGTGATTACCCAAGCTATTATTATAGCTCCAGCAGAAGCTGATTGTGCCATATTTTGAGGTAGATTATATACACCACCACCAATCATAGCACTGATAACAAGTCCTGCTAAAGTAATAACGCCTAGTTTTTTTTCTGTTGCCATAATTCTTCTCCTCCTTTTAGAGAAATTTATTTTAGTCATATTATTCTACTACCCATATTTTATACTTATATTTTAATAAGAAATAAAATAATATGCCCACTCCCTTATACAATATTTGTGAAAAGTTTCCTACATTTTTTTTAAATAGAAAAATAATGAGAGAGAATAAAGAGTATATAGTTACAAAAAAGTAACTACTTTCTTAAAAAAAAAATCTATGATAGGATAGTGTTTATAAAATTAAAGGAGGTAGTTTAATGTTACTTATCAAAAGAGCAAAAAAAGTAAAATTTTTAATATTTATAATATTTACAGTGGTTTTATTAAGTTGTACAAGAGAAGATAAGAAGGCAGAGGAAAAGTTATTGAAAATAGCTCAAAGTGGAAATCCAAGATCACTTGATGTACATAATGCAAATGATGGATTTTCTTTAAGAATAAATAAACAAATATATTCTAGACTTGTAGAAATTGATGGTGATAGAAATATAATACCAGGATTGGCTGAAAGTTGGATTAGAATAGATGACAAAACTTATGATTTTAAAATAAGAGACAATGTAAAATTCCATAATGGTGATACTCTTCAATTGGAGGATATAAAATTTTCTTTTGAAAGGATGATGAAATCTCCGAGAATAAACTTCATAGTACCGCCTATCGAAAAAATAGAGATTATAAATCCTTCAACAATAAGGATTGTTACAAAGACACCTTTTGCACCATTGCTATATCACTTATCACATCCAGCTTTAGGGATAGTAAGTAAAAAAGTAATAGAAACTTCAGGTGATAATTCAGCTGTAGTGGGAACAGGACCCTATAAATATGATTCTTGGGTCATCGGAGACCAAGTCGTTTTAAATAAAAATACAGAATATTTTTTGACACCTCCAGCTTTTGATAAGTTGATATTTAAAACAATAACAGAACCAACGAATAGAGAGATTGCCTTAGAAACGAAAGAGATTGATATAGCACTAGACATAAGTACTGTCGATGCACCTAAAATTATAAGTAATAAAGAATTAGTTCTTCATACAAAACCATCATACTCTTATAGATACTTAGGATTTAATAATAGAAAAGTAATTTTTGAGGATAAAAACTTAAGAAAAGCAATCGATTATGCAATCGATAAAGAGTCTATTGTAAAAATAATTTTAAACGGATATGGTGAAGTTGCAAACTCTGTAATAGCACCTAATGTATTTGGATTTACAAATACTACTAAGAATGTGGGATATGATCTAGAAAAAGCAAAAGAATTCTTAGCTAAATCTAACTATAAAAATGAACTTACGTTAGAGCTTTTAACTCAAGGGTCGGGTGACACAAATGCTATTGCAGAAGTGATTCAAGCAAACTTGAAAGAGATTGGAATAGAGTTGAGAATAACAATTGTTGAAAGCGGAACATTTTATGATCTGACTGAAAAAGGCAATTTTGATATGTTTTTAGGCTCATGGGGAACAGTAACCGGTGATGCTGATTATGGATTATATCCAATGTTCCACTCTAATTCTATGGGAAGTCCTGGAAATAGATCTTTCTATTCAAATCCAGAAGTAGATAGACTTTTAGATGATGGAAAAACTGTAGCTGATCAAAATGAAAGGTTAAAAATATATGAGGAGATTCAACAAAGAATAGTCGAAGATACACCACATGTAATGTTATATAATAGTGTGATTATTGTAGGTGCTCAAAAAGATATAAAAGGATTGAATATACACCCAGTTACACTTCATGATTTTTATCCAATTTATAGAGAGAAATAGAAAAAAGCTTCCTTACAGAACTAGTGAGGAAGCTTTTTATTTTAAATGATTTTACCATTTCGAAGGTTTAAAGCAAGTCCCTTATTAATAATAACTTCACCATTAATAATAACATATTCAATACCATCAGGTTTTAAATATGGATTTTCAAAAATTGAATTGTCTCTAATCTTATTTAAATTGAAAATTGTAAGATCAGCAAAATATGTCGGACGAATCTCTCCTCTGCTTAAAACTTTAAATATTTTAGCAGGTTTAGCAGTAATACGATTTATAATATCTTCGATAGGTAGTTGATATTTCATAATATTTATATATCTTGGGAAAGTTCCGAAGCTTCTAGGATGTGGAGTTCCAAGATTAAAACAATCATTCATAGGAAAGGAATTTCCATCACTTGCAACAACTCCAAGATTAGACTTAAGGAAAATTTCAACATCTTTCATATTCAAAGAGAAATATATAGCTTGAGCAGCACCACAAGATTTTTCGATAAGATAAAGAACACTTTCTGCTTCACTTAATTGTAAAAAAATAGATATCTGATAAAGAGATTTACCAGAAAAGTTTATTTTATCATAAAAATTATTTGAGATAATGATATTTTTTCCACCGCCACGTTTTTCAATTTTTTTAGCTATTTGTACCAAGATATCTTCTGAAAATCTGGGAATAGAATCTATAAAGAGAGAAATATCACCTGTAAAAATATTTTCGGGAAGCAAAACAAAAAGATTTGTGCAACTAGCATTATATGGATATTGATCAAAAGATATATCTGCTCCATCTTGCTTAGCTTTTTCTAAAAGATTTAAAACTTGGTTGGCTTTTCCCCAGTTGTTTTTATTCATAATTTTTAGATGAGATACATGAACTTTAGCACCACTCATTTTTGAATAGAAAACAACCTCTTCTATAGATTCAATAATTTTATCTCCCTCATCTCTAATATGAAATGAAGCGATTTTGTCATATGCTTTTACAACTTTTAAAAGTTCAATAATCTCCTCTCTACTCATAAAATTTCCTGGTTGATAAAGTAAGCCAAAAGATATTCCTAAAGCACCCTCATCAAATTGTTTTTTAAGTAATTTTTTCATTTGATAAATCTCTTTAGAAGATGCAAAATTAGATTTAAAGCCCATAACAGCAATTCGAATACAACCAGACCCGACAAGAAATCCTTGGTTTGTATCTAGTTGATATTTTTCTAATTCATTTTTTAAACTTGAAAAACTATTAATCCGATTAAGTGGAATAGGATGATAGTTAATATCTGAATGAGTTTGAATATATTTAGCAAGATTATCTTGATTCTCAGAAGTTCCTGGAAAAATTCCGATACCACAATTTCCATTAATCTCTGTTGTCACTCCCTGATAAAGTTTACTTGAGCAAGTTTTATTACTAAAACTAGAGATATCCGAATGGCTATGAACATCTATAAAACCAGGTGATACATATAAATGTTCAGCGCTTATAACTTTTTTTCCTTTTAACTTTTCTTTAGAAATTGTATGGATTCGATCTCTAATTATTCCGATATTTGAAATTTCAGAGGCTTTGTCATAACCAAAAATTACAGTTCCATTTTCTATTACAAGATCAAAAATAATATTTGAATTAATTGTTTGTAAAGTATTCATATCTATTCATCTCCTTAAAAATCAACTGTTTACAAAACTTCTAAATAGAATTGTTTTAAGAAATCTCTCATGAATTTGTCTCTTTTTTCAGCTTCAATACGCCCCTCTTCTGTATTCATCAAATCTTTTAGTTTTAAAAGTTTAGTATAAAAATGAGAGATAGTATCGTTCATTTCTTCGGGGTTATAAATCTCTCGCTGAAAAGCGCCTCCAAAAGTAAAAGTTCGAGCGATACCAATAGCTCCTAAAGCATCTAAACGATCAGCATCTTGAACTATTTTACTTTCTAAAGTTTTTAGAGGTATTCCTTTAGTGAAAGATGTTGTGTTAGCTATATATACAACATGCTCAATTTGCTCTTTCGTTAGAGATGTATTCAGTAAAAATGATTCGATAATATTTTTACGATCGATATTAGAATAACCGAATTTATGATCTGCAACATCATGAAATAAAGCACCTAATTGAACTACTGTAAAATCGATATTTTCTTTTTCTTTGATAGCAATTTTTTTAGCGTTTTCTAGAACTCGAAGAGTGTGTTGCCAATCATGACCAGTTTTTTCATTAATCAATCTATTTTTAACATACTCTTTAGCATTTTTGATTATATTCACAGAATCGTTCGATTGATTTTTTTTAGCAATAATAAATTTAACCTTAGTTTCATTTATATGTTTTGTATTTTTAAGAAGAGATAGAAATTCAATTTTTATTGAATTAATCTCTTCTTTAGAGAAATATTTATTAAAGGATAATCTGTTCAAACGATTTTCCCACATAGAACAAATATTGTCAGGGAGAGCTCCAGAAGATGTAAGCTCAGAATCATCTAGATTTTCACTTAGAATAATTTCTAGTCCTAATTTTTTTAGAATAGGTTCAATATTTCTTCCGGCCTCGAAGTCATAAACACCTTCGTTTTTAATTTCTTTTTCGAATTTTGCTAGATATTTTGTTATTTTTTCTGATAATGGTTGATGCCCTCTTAAAAGATTGTCAATTTCTATAATAGCTATCCACCCATTAAATTTTAACTTATTAACCCAATTACTAAGAGTCACTTCCATTTTATTTGGAAAATAAGCGATTGCAAAACTAGAGAATATACCATCTATCTCCTCTGGAATATAAACTAAATCATGGATATCATTTTGAATAATATTTATATTATTGATATTTTTATTTTTTAAAATTTCAAGAAATTCAGAATTTATATCAACGGCGATAACTTGATGTACTTTTTCGGATAAAATTTCAGAAAATTCACCGATTCCACATCCTAATTCGAGAATGGTTTGATTATTGTTCAGTGGTAATTTATTTGCAATATTAGTCCATTTTCTATACTTTTGTTGAATTTGGTATTCTTCTTTTAATGTCATATGTATACCTCTCTTTATAATAGAATGATGTTTATCCTAACACACAATTTTAATATCTTCAAGTTAGATTTAATAAAACTCATATTGTTAAATAAGTTTGACAAAAATATTAAACTATACTAAAATGTGTTTATATAAAGTGAACTTATTTATTGATACATTAAAAGGAGGATAAAATGTCAAATTGTAATTCATGTCCATCAAAAGGATCATGCTCAAAAGAGTCTTCAAGTTGCGGGATAGTTAATCATCCGGCAAATAAAATAAAAAAAGTGATAGGTGTCATGAGTGGAAAGGGTGGAGTAGGTAAATCTACAGTTTCTACTTTGTTAGTAAAGCAATTAGCTGATCAAGGATATAAAGTAGGAATAATGGATGCCGATATTACAGGACCTAGTATTCCAAGATTATTGGGACTGAGTGGAGAAAGAGCTGGAGGAAAAGGGGATGATATTTATCCAGTATTAACAAAAGATGGAATAAAAGTGATTTCTTTAAATTTTTTAGTTGAAAATGAAAATGATCCTGTATTGTGGAGAGGCCCAATTGTAGGAAGAGCTGTTAAACAGTTTTGGGAGAATGTTATCTGGGGAGAATTAGATTATCTGATTATAGATATGCCTCCAGGAACAGGAGATGTTGCTCTTACAGTTATGCAATCAATTCCATTGAATGGAATTGTAATGGTTTCAGTGCCACAAGATATGATATCAATGATAGTTGCAAAAGCTGTTAAAATGGCAAATCAAATGAATGTAGACGTGATTGGAGTAGTTGAGAATATGAGTTATGTTGTATGTCCAGGGTGCGAAACTAAAATAAAGCTATTCAACGGAGAGGCGACAAATTTCTTAAATGAAAATAAATTACAACTCTTAGGGGAACTTCCCATGATTTCAAGTATATGTAATCTTTCTGTAGATGGATATGAGGCTAATAAAGAGGAGATAAATAATATTTTTAATTCAATTACAAAAAAAATATTAGATAAAATTAATATATAATATAAATAGACAAAAATAGGCTAGATATTCTAGCCTATTTTTTTAGAGATTTTTAATTTTATTTTAATATAAAATTAAAATATTTGCATTAACTTCCAATAAACATTTGTGTCCAAATATTATTTCCAAACTCATCTCTTGAAACACCCATCTCTTTAAATTTAGGGTTTAGTATATTTTTTCTATGACCAGCTGATTCCATCCATGATTTCATAACAAACTCAGGGGTATTTTGTCCCTTTGCAATATTTTCACCAGCAGTCATATAGTTCACATTATATTTTTTCATCAAATCGAAGGGTGAACCATATATAGGTGAGTTATGACTGAAGTATTGATTGTGATACATATCATCAGATTTTATTTTTGCAAGAGTATTTAAGGTTGGATTTAGTTTTAAAGGTTCAATTCCTCTATTCTCTCTTTCAATATTCACTAAAGCTAAAATAGCTTCGTGATCATTATCAAATCCGAATAGTGACGTTGTTAAAAGTAAAAGTAAAATTCCTAGTATTTTTTTCATAAGTTCTCTCCTGATAAGTATTCTTGTAGTTTATTTTAACAAATAAAATTGAAATTGTCCATTATATGAGGAGTTTAAAATATAATTTTGACTTATTAAAAAAAATGAAGTAAATAAAATAATAACTAAAATTTTATTAAAAAGATATGGGAGGGATTTTATGAATTTCAGTAGTGATGATTTTGGATTTTTAATTAGCTTTAATATGATTGGGACCTTAGCAATTGGATTGATATCTTTATATATTGGATTGTATATAAAAAACAAATCTCAATTTTTTAATAAGTTCGGAATTCCAGCTCCGGTAATTGGAGGAATCCTTTTTGCTATTATTCATTTGTGTATTAGAAATTTAGGAATAGGAACACTAAAGTATGATACGATTCTTCAAGATCCATTTATGGTTGTATTTTTTACAACGATTGGGATTGGTTCTTCAGTGGCAGCTTTAAAAAAAGGTGGAAAACTTTTAATAGTATTTTGGTTTATTAGCAGGTGGACTTTTAGGAGCTCCATTGGCATTATATTTAATTAGAAAAAATAATTTGAAGGCAATAAATATAGTAGGAAAAGATGATATAAACTTTGAAGAAAAATATTCATATCAAGATATAACAGCGGATGAATTATTAAAGCATATAGCTATTCTTTCAATAATAATGATGATTGGAACAACGTTTTCAGCAATATTAAAATCAAAATTAGATTTAGCTTTACCATCTTATGTTGGAGCTATGTTTGTAGCAATTATATTTAATAATTTGAATGAAAAATATAACTATGTGAAGCTAAATAGAAATTTAATTGATATATTAGGAATAACTTCTTTAAATATATTTTTATCGATGGCTTTAATTTCGTTAAGACTTTGGGAACTAGCTTCTTTAGCAGTTCCAATGTTTTTGATTTTATTTGCTCAAGTAATTTTTATGGCGTTTTTCACAAGTCAAATAGTATTTAAAGCTATGGGAAAAGATTATGACGCAGCAGTGATGGTTTCTGGGATGTGCGGTTCTGGATTAGGGGCAACTACAAATGCCATGTTGAACATGGGAGAAATTTCAGAAAGACACGGATATACAGTTAATCCATATTTAATTGTAACTTTAACAGGAGCCTTTTTAATTGATATTTTTCAAATGTCGGTAATAATAACAGCTATAAATATGTTTAAATAAAAAATAAAAATGTCAACTTTAAAATCAAAAAAAGTTGACATTTTTATTTTTGTAGAATAGAATAATTAACATGAAATAAAATTATTTGAGGTGAAAAATGAAAAAAACTATAGATAGAATAGTAAATAAAATTTTAGAAAAAAAAGATGAAATAACTTTTGAAGAAGCCATAAATCTTATAGAATATGACTTTGAAAAAGATAAAGATAGTCTAAAATCTCTTTTAAATGGAGCAAATAAAATCAGAGAAATTTTTCATGGAGATATATTTGATCTATGCACCATAGTTAATGCTAAATCAGGAAATTGTTCAGAGGATTGTAGATATTGTGCTCAATCATCACATTACAATACAGCAGCAGATGTATATGATTTGATGAATAAGAAGAAAATTTTAGAGCTCGCGAAAGATGTAGAGGAAAAGTTTGTTGATAAATTCTCTCTAGTTACGAGTGGAAGAGGATTAAGTGAGGGATGTGAATTAGAAAAATTAAAAGAGATTTACTTTGAATTGAAAAATGAAACGTCACTTCATTTATGTGCTTCTCACGGAATAATAGATTTTGAAGTGGCAAAAGAACTTAAAAGTTCAGGAGTACAGATGTATCATCATAATTTAGAAACTTCAAGAAAATTTTATGATAAGACCTGCACAACACATACTTATGAAGATAGAATAGAAACTTGTAAAAATGCTAAAAAAGCCGGTTTGAAAGTTTGCTCGGGTGGAATTTTAGGATTAGGAGAAACTAAAAAAGATAGAGTAGAAATGGCATTTGAGTTGAAAAAATTAGAGGTAGATTCGGTTCCAATAAATATTTTGACTCCTATTGAAGGAACACCTTTAGCTTTAGAAATAATAGAAGAGTTAACACCATTAGAAGTTGTAAAAACAATAGCGATTTATAGATTAATTTTACCAAATATTCCTATAAGATATGCAGGAGGTCGTCAACTTTTAGAAGATTATGAAATTTTAGGAGTAAAATCAGGTGTTAATGGAGCCCTTACGGGTAATTATTTAACAACGACAGGAAGTACAATTGAAAGAGATAGAATGATATTTAAGGAGGCTGGCTTTGAATTCAAGAGATAGGTTTTTTATAGTTGGAACAGGAACAGATATAGGAAAAACATATGTAGCGGGGTTATTTTTTAAAGCTTTAAAAAACAGTGAAGCGACTTATTACAAACCCATACAGAGTGGTTCAATTGATGGAAGAGCTCCAGATGTTTTAAGTGTCTGTTCGTTTGCAGGAGTTGAATACAGTGAGGAGATGTGTAGCTACAATTTAGTTGAACCAGTATCACCACATCTTTCAGCAGAGATAGATAAAGTTGAAATAGACTTTGAAAGGATTTTAGAAGAGATAAGAAAAAAATGTTTGGATAACAAATATCTAATTGTAGAAGGAGCAGGAGGAGTTTGTGTACCATTAAATAGAGATGGGTATATGTATTCAGATTTAATAAAAAAATCAAAATTACCAGTAGTGTTAGTAGCAGATACAAAAGTTGGAACAATCAATCACACTTTAGCAATATTAAGTTATCTTAAAGCTGAAAAAATACCGGTTTTAGGAGTTGTTTTCAATAGATTTAAAAATGAATATTTTGAAAAAGATAATATAGATATGATTGTTTCGTTAGCAAAAATTGATAACTATTTAATTATTAATGAAGAAGAAACAGATATAGATTTAGAAAAATTAAAATTTTTTTTAAATTATAATAGTTTGAGTCAGCTCCAAAAAAAAGATTTGCAATATATTTTTCATCCGTGCTCACAAATGAAAGATTATGAAAAACTTCCACCGATGGTTATAAAAAAAGGTGAGGGGGTTTATTTGATAGATGAAAATGGGAAAAGATACATGGATTGTGTCTCAAGTTGGTGGGTAAATCTTTTTGGACATTGTAATGGAAGAATAAATAGAGCTCTAAATAGACAGATAGAAAGTTTAGAACATGCAATTTTTGCTAATTTTACACATGAACCAGCCATAGAACTTGGAGAGAGATTAATTGAAGTAGCTCCTGAAGGTTTAAAGAAACTTATTTTTTCTGAAAATGGATCTTCAGCTGTGGAGATAGCTCTTAAAATATCGTTTCAATATCATCAAGAGAAAGGTAATACAAAAAGAAAAAAGTTTGTATCTTTAAAAAATGCTTATCATGGAGAAACTTTAGGAGCTTTGGGAGTGACGGATGTAAATTTATTTACAGAGTTATATAAACCGCTTATAAAAGAAGCCCTGAAAGTTGAAGGTCCAGATTGTTATAGATGTAGTTGGAATAAAAAACCGGCAAATTGTGATGCTGAATGTTTTATTCATATGCAGGAGTTATTAGAAGAAAATGGTGATGAAATAGCAGGAGTAATAATAGAGCCGATGGTACAAGGAGCAGCAGGAATGAATATGTATTCTCCAAAATATTTGAAAAAATTAAGAGCTCTAACAATTGAAAAAGGAGTTCATTTAATAGCTGATGAGATTGCAGTTGGGTTTGGAAGAACAGGAAAAATGTTTGCTTGCGAGCATGCAGATATCTCTCCGGATATTATGTGCGTTGGAAAAGGTCTTACAGCGGGATATTTTCCAATGGCATTAACCCTTATTACTGATGAGATATATAATGCTTTTTATAAAGATTATTTAGAAGGTGGAGCATTTTTACACTCACACAGCTATTCTGGTAATCCACTTGGATGTTCAGTTGCTGTTGAAACATTAAAAATTTTTAAAGAGGAAGAGATTTTGAAGCAGATTGAAAAAAAGGGTCAATATTTAGAAAAAAAAGCTAAAGAAATATTTGGAAATCATAAAAATCTTGGAGAGTATAGACAAATTGGTTTTATTGGTGCCATTGAATTAGTAAAGAATAAAGAGAAGAAAGAACGATTTAAATCTTATGAGAGAGCAACATATGAAATTTATAAAATAGGACTTGAAAAGGGAATTATAATTAGACCTTTAGGTGATGTAATATACTTTATGCCACCATATACAATTGAGCTAAACGAGATAGACTTTATGTTAGAGAATTGTTTAGAGGCAATAGATGAATACTTAATGAAAAAAGAAAAAATTGAGATAAAAAATAAATATTTAAATAAATTTATCGGATTTGAGGTTTAAATGAAAAAAGAAAGAATTATAAAAGAGTTATCAGAATTAAAAAAAGATGAGAACTATCGAAGTTTGAAATTAACTGATAAAAAATATATTAATTTTTCATCAAATGATTATTTGGGATTAAATGAAGACAAAGAGTTAAGGGGAGAGTTTTTTCAAAAATTTAAAGATGAAGATTTGTTATTTTCATCATCATCATCAAGATTGTTGTCAGGGAGTTATCCTATAATCATGAAATTAGAAAAAAAATTGGAAAAGATTTATAATAAAAAAACTCTTTTGTTTAATAGTGGATATGATGCTAATACTTGTTTGATAGAAACTCTTTTTTCTAAAACATCACTTATTATAAGTGATAGATATAATCATTCGAGTATATATTCCGGAATAAAAGCTTCAGAGGCAAAACTTTTAAGATATAGACATCTAGATTATAATCATTTGGAAGAAATTTTGAAAAAATATAGTTCGGAGTATGATGATATACTAGTTGTCTCAGAAACTGTTTATAGTATGGATGGAGATAGAGCGAATATAAAAAAATTAGTTCAATTAAAAAGTAAATATGGATTTAAGCTTTTGATAGATGAGGCTCACTCTTTTGGAGTTTTAGGATATGGAGAGTGTTATGAGGCAGATGTCTTGGATTTAATTGACTATGTCGTTATTCCTCTCGGAAAGGCAGGCTCTTCAATAGGAGCTTATGTTTTAATGGATGAATTATCAAAAGAATACATTATAAATAAAGGAAGAAAATTTATATATACGACAGCATTGCCACCTATAAATGTAGCTTGGAATCTTTTTATTCTTGAGAAGATGGAGAAGTTTAATTTTAGAAGAAAGAGATTGATAGAACTATCAATATATATGAGAAATCTACTGAATGAATATAAGATAGAGACAATCTCAAGTACAAACATAATTAGTATAGTGATAGGTGAGAATCAGAGGGTAAATAAAATATCTGAAAATCTCAGGGAGAAAGGATACTTAATATACCCAATTAAAGAACCAACAGTCCCTAAAGGAACAGCTAGATTGAGAGTAAGTTTAACAGCACTTCATACGAAGGAGATGATTCAAAAGTTTGTAAAGGAGTTAAACTATGAAATTGATAATGTTTTTTAATGGTTGGGGAATGAATGATTTAAATCTTTTTTTAGGAGATGAGTGGGAGATTAGATATATAAATTATCCTTATAAATATGAAGAGCCTATTTTGAAATTTGATAAAATTGTATTTATTGGTTGGTCATTTGGAGTTTATTATTTAAATAAATTTTTAGAGGAAAATCCTTTTTATCAGAAATATGAAGCAGTAGGAGTTAATGGAACTCCACATATGATGGGAGAGAGAGGAATTTCAAAAAGAATGTTGAAATATACTCTTGAAAATTTGACAAAAAAATCTTTAGAGAGATTCTATAAGAATATGGGAATTCTAGATAATAAAAATATATCTATTTTTGGTGAAAAAAAAGATGTTTCGGAATTAAAAGTTGAACTTTCAGATTTTATAAATAATTATATAGAAAGAGAAAATTATATAAAAAAATCTATAATCTCTAAAAATGATCGAATAATAAAGTCTAAAAATCAAAAAAAATATTTTACAGAAAATGGCAGTTTAATTTATGAAATAGATGGAGAACATTTTATTTTTGCTGAGGAAAAAAATTTAAGTAGGTTGGTGGATATTTTAAATGAGATTTAATAAATTTTTAAATACATATGATAATTATGCTTTTGTTCAGAAAGAAGTTGCTCAAAAGTTGATTGGCTTTTTAGAGAAAGATGAAGAGTTTGAAACAATTTTAGAGATTGGATGTGGAACAGGAATCTATTCTAAAAAATTAGTATCTCATATAAAATATCAAAATATTATATTAAATGACTTATGTGATAGTAAAAATTATGTGTCACAGATTGAAAAATCAAAATTTATAATTGAAGATATGGATACTTTTGAATATAAAAAATACTCTTTGATAACTTCAAGTTCAGTATTTCAATGGAGTAAGAATTTAGATCAGTTATTAGATAAAATATCAATAGCAGGAGATAGATTATTATTTTCAATTTATGTAGATGGAAATTTATTAGAGATAGAAAATTTTTTTGGAGTTGGATTAAAATACAGTAATCATCAAGATATCTTGAAAAAATTAAAGAAAAATTTTAAGTTTGTTAAATATAAAGTAGAAAATATTGTTTTAGAATTTACAACCCCTTTAGAAGCTTTAAAACATTTGAAATATACAGGAGTTACAGGAATTAGAAAAAATATAGAAATTACGAAGATAAGAAATTTTAAAGAGACTAAGTTGACATATAAAGTAGCTTATTATAATTGCTGGAATTAAAACAATAAAAATATTGACATAGAGTAAACTCTAAGATGTATATTATAGAAATAAAAAGGCAATAAAGGGGTGACTAGTGAGAAAAAATTTAGTTATATGTAAAATGATATTTTTAACAATATTTGCATTAGGTATGGAGCAATCAACAAATAAAATTAAATTAAAGTTTGAGAACAAGGAGACAGTTGTAGTTTTAAATAACAATGGTGCTTCTAATGATTTGTTAGATCAATTGCCACTAGAATTAAAATTTGAAAATTATGGCGGAATTGAAAAAATAAGCTATTTGACGAAAAGATTGAATATAAATAACTCACCGGGAAGTTGTACGCCAAAAATTTATGACCTAACATATTATTCGCCTTGGGGAAATTTAGCATTTTTTACAAAAGACTTTAGAACTTCTAATGGATTAGTACCTTTGGGAAAAATAGAATCTGGATTTGAAAATTTAGAATCTATAGATAAAGCGTTGAAAGTGGTAATAGAGAAAATTGAATGAAAATTATTAGTAAAAAACCAACGACTATTTTTCAGTCGTTGGTTTTTAATTTTTAATTTATTTATAGTCTCCTTCCATAAATCTATAGAAAGCAGGATTAACCCAAATTTCTTGAGTTTTAACTTCAAGATTTGAGTCATCTTTCATAGCTTTAATGAAAGCTTCAGAATTTGTAGGTAAAGTTAAAATGTTAGCCTCAAAAGAATCATTCTTAACCAGGTGAGAGATGAGCATTTTATATCCATCAATCTTGTCGGTTTGCACAAATGGTTGCCACCAAGATTTGTAGATTAGCTTTTCTTGATCTTTAGAATCTTTTTTAGCGTAACGGTCTATAGTTTTAGTAAATTTAATTTTATCATTTAAATTTTTGAATTCAAACTTTAAATCATACTCAGTAGGAGTAAGAACGATTTTTCCATCTTGTAAAACAGTATGATCATAATTAGGTGAACCCCAATTTGGATTATGTAAGAAAGCAGAAGTCTTAGGCTCTAGTTGTATTTTAGCGTCTAAATCTTCACTTTTTAATAGAGCTATCAGCTGTAATGCATGAGTTATATCATTATGACCATAACTAGCAGTTAATTCTTTTTTAAAGTTTGCGTATTCATTGATATTTTTTAAGTTATACCCAGTCATCAATCCATTAGCCAGAGCTATGTTCAATCTATCCAAAAGAACAGCATCTTTCGGTGGTACGGTTGTAGACCATTTTTTTGATATTCTTTCAAGAATGTTTTTATCAGATATGTTTCCTAAACTATTTTCATTTATATCTAAGAAATCATCAACATAATTGGATATTGTTGAATAATCTTTTTTATTTAATAGGTCTGTAGTTGTGATGTTAAGATCAACTAAAACGGCTTTGTCTGAAAGTGATTCCAACGATTCTGACTTCATATTTTTATAACCTTTTAAAGAATTTTGAATCTTTTCTTTTGAATAAGTTTTAGATAACTCTTTTAACTTTAGTTTTTCAATAGCAGTGCTAGGATCAAGAGTAGCTAAAGCAGTGAGATTAATTAGTATGAAGCTAAGCAAAATTTTATTTTTCATTAGAAGTCTCCTAAGTTTAGTGTGTGTAATTTTTATTGATCAGTTACATTTGTGATAGCATATTGATAACGATTTTAGCAGAATTATCAGCAGCAATATTAACGAAATCATTATAGTTCATATGTGCACTTCCATCAGCTTTATCAGACATAGATCTAATAACAACAACAGGAGTTTTATAAAGGTTAGCAACGTGAGCAACAGCAGCACCTTCCATCTCAACAGCCCATGCACCAAAATCAGATTCTAGAGCTTGAACAGTTTGTTTGTCAGCAATAAATTGATCACCAGTAGCGATTGTTCCAACATAAACTTTATTTTTTCCTAAAACTTTTTCTGCAGAAGTTTTGGCGACATTGATTAAATTTTTATCAGCAGAGAACTTGGCATCAATCGATCCAGGAACAGCACCTTTTTTAGTACCGAATACTGTCGTATCATAGTCGTGTTGAACTAAATAATCAGATATAACGACATCAGTTATATTTAAATTGTTATTGATTGCTCCAGCGACTCCTGTGAAGATTATTTTATTTACATCATACTCTTCCATAGCTATAGTTGTAGACATAGCAGCATTAACTTTTCCAATTCCAGATTTGAAAACAACAACATCTTTATTTTCTAATTTTCCCTTATAAAATACAACAGAAGCTTTTTCTTCTTGTTTTACATCTTTCATTTGTGAAAGTAAGATTTTTATTTCAGAGTCCATGGCTCCGATTATAGCTATTCTGTTAGCTAAAGATAGAGTTGATGTTAGAAGTGTTAAAAGTAATGTAAGTTTTTTCATTTGGTTCTCCCTTTAAAATAAATTTTATGAAAATAAAAAAGAGCATATAAAATCCTATGGGAATATATACTCTCATTATTAGTGATTATATTATCCCTCATAGCGAGCTGTTTACGGCAGCTCGTAGAAACTCTTGGCCAATCCCAAGTATATATGAGTTAATTTGTGTGTACGTTAATTCTTTTACAGAAAGATGGTACCATAACTTCATAAACATTGCAATATTTTTTTCACAAGCGAATCAATAAAAGTTAAAAATTTGACAAAATAAAAAAGATAGGGTATATAGGATAGTTGAGGAAAGAAACTGTAAAAATAGAGTTTTAATAGAAGAAGCTATCAAAATTAGTATTAAAAATATTAATCGTTGATAGTTTTTTATTTATATTTTTCATATAAAAATTAAAAGATAAAAAAGCTTGAAAAAACAGTTTACATATGATTAAATCTTAGGCAAATAAAACAATAAAAAATATTGAGGTGATATATGGAAAAAATTAGAACAATTCAAGAATATGTACCAGGGAAGCAAGTGACACTAGCACATCTAATAGCTCATCCAAGCTTAGATATCTACAAAAAAATGGGATTAAATGTTGAAAATAAAAATGCTATAGGGATATTAACAATAACTCCAGGAGAGGCTGCAATAATAGCAGCAGATATAGCAACTAAAACAGGCGCAATAGAGATAGGGTTTTTAGATAGATTTAGTGGAACTCTAGTTATAACAGGGGATGTTTCAAGTATAGAAAGTTCTTTAGAAGCAATTATGCAATACTTAAAAGAGTCTTTAAATTTTTCAGTTACAAATATTTCGAGGTCTTAAGATATGAAAATAATGTTAGTAGGAAGAACTGGAAGTGGAAAAACAACATTGACTCAGATTTTAAATAATCAAAAAGTTGAGTATAAAAAAACACAGATGGTAGATTATATGGGAAAGATAATTGATACACCGGGAGAGTACTTAGAAAATAAAGTATACTATAAAGCTTTAAATGTTGTTTCTATCGATGCGGATATCATAATACTAATTCAATCAGCAACAGATGAGGATAGTCTGTATCCACCAAATTTTGCAAGTATGTTTCTAGGAAAAAAAGTTATAGGGGCAATAACTAAAATCGATTTAGAGGAAAATTGTAGGGATGCCGAAAAGATACTAGAAAATGCGGGTGTTGAAAAGATCTTTCTTTTAGACTTAAAAAATTTAAAAGGAGTGGATTGCTTAAAAAATTTTTTGAGGTGAGTTAATGAGAAAAACCGTTGTTGTAGCAGAGGATGATTCTTTAATAAGAATGGATCTTGTAGAGATGTTAAGAGAAAATGAATACGATGTTTTAGGAGAAGCTAAAGATGGATTAGAAGCTGTTGAGTTAGCACTAAGACATACACCAGATATTTTACTTTTAGATCTAAAGATGCCATTTCTTTTAGGAACAAATGTGGCAAAGATTTTGAAAGAAAAGAAGTACAAAAATTGCATAATTATGCTGACAGCGTACAGTATGGAAAACTATATAAAAGAAGCTACAGAGTATGATGTGTCAGGATATTTGATAAAACCGTTAGATGAAAAGATTCTTCTATCACAGATAGATCTATTGTATAAAAACTATAGTGAAAAAATAAAATTGAAAAACGCATTAGAATTAAGTGAAAAAAAATTGAAAGAGAGAAAGATACTAGAGAAAGCTAAAGGTGTTTTGATGTGTAAATACTCTTTGACTGAAGATGAAGCATACACAAAAATAAGAAAGATAAGTATGGAGAAGAGAATCTCGATTTGTCAACTATCTGAAATTATAAATACAACTGGAGAGTTGATATGATAAAAACCTATTGTAAAATGTGTGCCACTCTAACAACACAAGATATAGAGAAAATACAAAAATTAGAAGAAACAGCTATAATTTTAAGTAACGTCTTAGGTGTGGATACATTTATAGATTGTCCTACAAAAGATGGAGAAAAAGCTTTAGTTGTTCATCACTCAAAACCTGAAACAGGTAGTATGTATTCTAAGAATATAGCTGGAGAAGTAGCTCTTTATAAAAATGAACCAGCTGTTTTAAGGACTTTACAAACAGGAATGCCCTCTAAAAATTATAAGGCTATAACTCAAGAGGGAGAAATCGTTTTACAAAATGTAATTGCTATAAAAAATGAAAGTAATGAAATAATTGGTGTTTTAATATTAGAACATTCTGACAAAAAGAAAACTCTTTTAAAAATAGGAGATGTGGAAACTCCTGAAGAGTTAATGAGCAATTTTTTAGAAACTAGATATACAATACCAGAGCTTGTAAAAGATGGAATAGTTATCTTTAATAACGATGAGACTGTAACTTATGCCAATGGAGTAGCTAAATCTATTTATGAAAAAATGGGATTTGGAAAAAATATTGTAGGAGAAACATTTCAAAACATAATTATTAACAGTGTAGAGTTTAATAATATATTACAAAATAAAAAAATAGATGTAGTTGAAATAAGTATATTAGATATGGTTTTATCAGTTAGTTATTTTGCAACACTAGAAAATAAAAAAAGGCAAAATGTGATTATGATAGTTAGAGATATAACCCAAGAGAAAAGTAAAGAGCAAGAGATAATTTTAAAATCTGTGGCGATAAAAGAGATACACCATAGAGTAAAAAATAATTTGCAAACAATTGCTAGTTTATTACGGATTCAGAGTAGAAGATCTAAAAATAGAGAGGTTAAAAAAATCTTAGATGAAACTATCAGTCGGATTTTAAGTATAGCTATAACACATGAAGTTTTGTCCGAAAAAGGATTCGATAATCTTAATATCAGAGAAATAGTAGACTTAATATACAAAAATTATTCGACAAAAACTATTGACAAAAAAGAAAAAATAGAGTTTACTATTATTGGAGATAACTTTAATATCTCATCTGAGAAAGCTACAGCTATTGCTTTAGTTATAAATGAGATTATCCAAAATATAGTAGATTATGCTTTTCCAGACGACGTAGCCGGAAAGGTAAAAATATTTATTCAGAAAGATCACTTCTTTTCAAGAATTACAATTTCTGACAATGGGGTCGGAATTCCTCAAGAAAAGATATCATCTTCTGGTTTGGGATTAATGATAGTTGAAAAAATAATAAAAGAGCAGTTAAAAGGTAGTTTTGAAATAAAAAGTGAAGTAGGAAAAGGTACAACAGTTAAGTTTGAAATAAAAAATGAATATTAAATATACAAGGTTGTATATTTTAAAATAGCAAAGAAGCTAAAGAATATAGTGGGTAACTATATTTCTTTAGCTTTTTTTGTTCTAATTAGGAGGTGAATTTAGTGAAGGAAGAGATTATAAGTGTGGGAATTGATATTGGAACATCTACAACTCAGTTAGTTTTTTCGAAAATAACTTTAGAAAATCTATCTTCTGGAGCAAGAGTTCCTCAAATAAAAATTGTGGAGAAAGAGACTTTTTATAGAAGCAAAATCTACACAACACCACTTGTAAATTCCTATGAGATTGATATAGAAGCTTTAAAGAAAATCTTAAAAGATGAATATGAAGCCTCTAAAGTTCCAAGAGAAAAGATAAGTACTGGGGCGGTGATAATAACAGGAGAAACAGCTAGAAAAAGTAATGCTAGAGAGGTACTAAAAGCTTTAAGCGGAATGGCTGGAGATTTTGTTGTAGCAACAGCTGGACCAGATTTAGAAAGTATAATATCTGGAAAAGGTTCAGGAGCTATGAAGTTTTCAGAAGAGAAGAATACAAGTATCTATAATTTAGATATAGGTGGCGGTACAACAAATATCTCTTTATTTGATAAGGGTGAAGTTGAAGATACAACTTGTTTAGATATAGGTGGTAGACTAATAAAATTTGAAAAAAATAGTTTAAAGATAGCATATATCTTTAAAAAATATGAAAAGCTTATTGAAAAATTTAATTTAAAAAGTTTAAAAGTTGGAGAGATTGCTAACGAAAGAGATTTAGAAATTTTATGTGACAAAATAGCTGAAATTCTTTTAGAAGCAGTGAAAAATACTCAACCTAAAAGTGAAGATTATAAATTGCTCATAACAGATAAAGATTACAGAACTTCATTGAAAGCTGAATTTATTAGTTTCTCAGGAGGTGTAGCTGATTTTATCTACACTGAACCTGAAAAAAAAGATTGCTATATCTATGATGATATCGGTCCACTTTTAGGAGTTTGTATAAAAAGAAAATTCGAAAAAGAAAAAATAAATATGGTTAGATTGGGAGAAACTATAAGGGCGACAGTTGTAGGAGCAGGTTCTCACACAACTGAAATAAGTGGAAGTACAATAAGTTACGCTAAAGAGGTTCTTCCAATAAAAAATCTTCCTATATTGAAAATAAATGACGCAGATAAAAATTTTGATTATAAAGAGCTAGTAGAAATTTTAGAAAAAAAATTAGAATGGTTTAAAACAGATGATGGATATCAAGATGTAGCTATTGGATTAAGTGGTAGAAAAGGACTTAAATATAAAGATATACAAGAGATGTCTAAAAATATTTATGAGGTGATGAAAAGATTTAAAAGACTAGTTATTATAGTCGAGGAAGACATAGGTAAAGTTTTAGGGCAGTGCTTAATATTAGAATCTGAAGATAGGATTCCAATAGTTTGTATAGACAGTATAAAAGTTAATGATGGTGACTTTGTAGATATTGGACTTCCTCTTGGAAGTGGAAGTGTGTTACCAGTAATTGTAAAGACATTAGTTTTAAGTTATTAAATAAAAAAATAGATTGGGGTGAGTTTGATGAGATTACACACAAAACTTTTTGGCCAAGACTATGTATTTGAGAATTTATATGATGTGATGGCTAAAGCAAATGAAGAAAAATCGGGTGATGAGCTAGCTGGGATAGCAGCAAGAAGTACAAAGGAAAGAGTGGCAGCAAAAGAGGTACTATCTAATATAAAACTTAAAGAGTTTAAAGAGAATCCTGCAGTTCCTTATGACCAAGATGAGGTTACAAGAATTATAATAGACGCTTTAAACTTAAAAGTATATGAAGAGATAAAGGAATGGACTGTTGGTGAGTTAAGAGAGTGGCTATTGGCTACTGAAAATGGAGATAGAGAGATTCAGTGGATAAGAAGAGGACTAACTTCAGAGATGATATCGGCAGTTACAAAATTAATGTCAAATTTAGATCTGATTAGAGCGGCGAGTAAAATTCAAGTAAAAAAACATTGTAACACAACAATTGGAGGAAAAGGAATTTTAGCAGCGAGACTGCAACCTAATCACACAACAGATGATCCGGATGGAATAATGATTTCACTATTAGAAGGATTAAGCTATGGAGTTGGAGATGCTTTAATAGGATTAAACCCAGTTGATGATACTGTCGATAGTGTTGTTAGAGTTTTACAAAGATTTGATGAGATAAAGAAAAAATTTCATATACCAACACAAATATGTGTACTAGCTCACGTAACTACTCAAATGGAAGCTATAAGAAAAGGAGCTCCTACAGATTTAATATTCCAAAGTATAGCTGGATCACAAAAATCAAATGAAGCTTTTGGAATAACAGGAGATATGATAGAGGAAGCAAGACAACTAGCTTTAACTCATGGAACAGCAGCAGGGCCAAATGTAATGTATTTTGAAACAGGACAAGGTTCTGAACTTTCTTCAGATGGACATAATGGTGTAGATCAATTAACAATGGAAGCAAGATGTTATGGATTTGCTAAAAAATACGATCCATTTATAGTTAATACTGTAGTTGGATTTATAGGTCCAGAGTATCTTTATGATAGTAAGCAAGTTACAAGAGCTGGATTAGAAGATCATTTTATGGGAAAACTTCATGGATTATCTATGGGAGTTGACGTTTGTTATACAAACCATATGAAGGCAGATCAAAACGATATTGAAAATTTAGCTGTTTTATTAACAGCAGCTGGATGTAACTATTTTATGGGAGTTCCGGCTGGAGACGATATTATGTTGAACTACCAAACTACAGGATATCATGATATTCAAACTTTAAGAGAAACATTGAATGTTAAACCTATAAAAGAGTTTGAGGAGTGGCTAGAAAAAGTAGGTATCAGAGATGAGGATGGAAATTTAACTAATCTTGCAGGAGATGCATCACTATTTTTATAGGAGGAGAGAATAATGATTTCTGAAAAAGAGTTAAAAGATATAATATCACAAGTTTTGAAAGAGATGGATGGAGAGGGAAAGGCTTTAGAAAAAGTAAAAGAGAGAGTTGAAAAAACACTCTCTAATTTGGAAGAGGTAGAGGATATAACTAAAATTGATTTACGAGAGATTATAGATGTAGTGAATCCCAAAAATAGAGAGGAGCTATTAAAGTATAAAAGGAAAACTCCGGCAAGAGTTGGAATTGGAAGAGCTGGGACAAGATATACAACATCAACAATGTTAAGATTTAGAGCTGACCATGCTTCAGCTCAAGATGCTGTATTTACTGATGTTTCAGATGAAGTGTTAGCTAAGAATAATCTATTTACAGTTCAAACAAGATGTAATTCTAAAGATGAGTATATAACAAGACCAGATTTAGGAAGAAGATTATCAGATGATGCTGTAAAGGTTTTGAAAGAGAGATGTAAACAAAATCCAACGGTTCAAGTTTATATTTCAGATGGTCTTAGTTCAACAGCAGTAGAAGCTAACGTTGAAAATATACTTCCAGCATTATTAAATGGATTAAAAGCTTATGGAATAGATACAGGAACACCATTTTTCTTGAAATACGGAAGAGTTGCTGCTTCAGATGACGTAGCTGAAACACTAGGGACAACAGTAACTTGTGTATTAATTGGAGAGAGACCAGGACTAGCAACTGCAGAAAGTATGAGTGCCTACATAACATATAAAGGTTATGTGGGAATACCAGAAGCTAAGAGAACAGTTGTATCAAATATACATGAAAAAGGAACTCCATCTGTAGAAGCGGGGGCACATGTGGCACATATAATTAAGAAAATATTAGACGCTAAAGCAAGCGGACAAGATTTAAAGTTATAAGGAGGAAAAAATGATAAACGATCCTATAAAACCAAGTGTTTTAGCAGTTAAGCTAATACCAAATGTAGATGATAAAATGGCCGAAGAGTTCAAACTTCCAAAAGGATATAAGAGTATTGGAATAGTTACGGCAGATTGTGATGATGTAACGTATACAGCATTAGATTATGCAACAAAAATGTCAGAAGTTGAAGTAGTTTATGGTAGATCATTTTATGGTGGGGCAGCAAATGCAAATACAAAATTAGCTGGAGAAGTTATTGGAATAATAGCTGGACCTACACCTGCTGAAGTAAAAAGTGGATTAAATGCAATAGTAGATTTTATAGAAAATGAAGCATGTTTCTATAGTGCTAATGATGATGATACAATTGCATACTATGCTCACTGTGTTTCAAGAACAGGGACTTATCTGTCAAAAACTGCAGGAGTACCAGAGGGAGAAGCTTTAGCATATTTAATAGCACCACCTTTAGAGGCTATGTATGCACTTGATGTGGCATTAAAAGCAGCAGATGTAAGATTAGCAGCTTTCTTTGGACCACCATCAGAAACTAACTTTGGAGGAGGACTTTTAACAGGAAGTCAATCAGCATGTAAAGCAGCATGTGATGCTTTTGCTGATGCTGTGAAATACGTTGCTCAAAATCCATTAAAGTTCTAAAAGGAGTTGTTTAAATTATGAAAGCATTAGGAATGATTGAAACAAGAGGAATGGTTGGAGCGATAGAAGCTGTAGATGTGGCGTGTAAAACAGCAGATGTAGAGGTACTAAATAGACATCTTATAAAAGGTGGAATAGTTACAGTTGAAATAGTTGGTGATGTTGGAGCTGTGAAGGTTGCAGTAGAAGCAGCAACTGAAGCAGTAAAAAAATTAGGAGTTTATATGGGAAGTCATGTAATTCCAAGACCAACTGAAGAGGTGTACAATATATTAGAAAAAAAAGAGGTTCCAACAGAAGTTATAGAAGAGAAAGAAATGATAGTAGAACTTGCAGAAGAAGTGATAATAGAAGATATGGTAGATGAAGAAGTAAAACCAGTAGTAAATAGAAGAGATAAAACTAAAAAATAGAGAAGGAGAGGATAATTATGGCAACTTTAAATGCATTAGGAATGGTAGAAACAAGAGGATTAGTAGCAGCGATAGAGGCAGCAGACGCAATGGTAAAAGCAGCAAATGTAACTTTAATAGGAAAAGAGATTGTTGGAGGAGGACTTGTGAGTGTTTTAGTTAGAGGAGATGTTGGGGCTGTAAAAGCGGCGACAGATGCTGGAGCAGCAGCAGCAGATAGAATTGGAGAATTAATTTCTGTTCACGTAATTCCAAGACCACACTCAGATGTAGAGGCAATTTTACCAAAAGAAGTAAAGTAGAAAAAATTTAGGGAGTGACATACTAGTCACTCCCTAAAAATAATGAAAGGAGAAGAGATGAAGGCATTAGGTATAGTTGAATTCAATAGTATTCCAAAGGGAATTGAGGAATTAGATAAAATTATAAAATTTAATGAATTAAGAATCTATAAGGCTGGAGTAACTTGTCCTGGAAAATATTATTTTATAGTTTACGGAGATAATTCTTCAGTTAAAGATGGATTAAAAGATTTGACAGGAGAACGTTGTAAGCAAGTTATTTCTGGCGTAAGTGAAAAGCTTTTAGAAGCTTTAAATAGAAAAAGAGAAGATAAAAAGTTTAAAGCAATAGGTGTAGTTGAATTTTTAAATATAGCTGATGGTGTTAAAGTTTTAGATCATGTGATTAAAAGTGTTGATGTAGATGTAGTTAAATTAGTTTTAGGATGGACACTAGCAGGAAAATGTTATTTTGTTGTAGGAGGAGAAACGAGTTCTATAGATGAGGCAATAGTTTTAGTTACAGGATCATCTTATAAATATATGGATATCAGTAAAATAAATAACCCAGTTGAAAATATACTCGATTATATTTAAGTTTTAATAGGGAGGCAAAATGGATAGAGATTTAATGTCAAGACAAGAGGTAAGAGATTTAATAAGAAAATCAAAGGAAGCACAGAAAATATATGCTACATTTTCTCAAGAGAAAATAGATAGTATTATATGTTCTATGGTGGAAGGAATAAAAGAATACAGTGAAAAATTAGCTAAGATGGCTGTTGAAGAAACTGGTTTTGGAAATTGGCAAGATAAAATTTTGAAAAATAAGTTTGCTTCAGAATATGTATATGAGTATATAAAAAATATGAAAACAGTTGGTGAATTAAAAAATGAAAACGGAGTTTTAGAGATTGGTGTTCCATTAGGTGTTATAGCTGGATTAATTCCATCGACAAACCCAACGTCTACAACAATTTATAAAACCTTAATATCATTAAAAGCTGGAAATGGAATAGTGGTGAGTCCTCATCCAAATGCTAAAAATTGTATAATTGAAACAGCTAATCTGTTAAAAGCGATTGCAGAAAAAGCTGGAGCTCCTGAGGGATTAATAGGTGTAGTAAAAACAATAACTATGGATGCGACAGAGGAGTTGATGAAACATGAGGACACAGCATTGATTTTGGCTACTGGTGGAGAAGCTATGGTAAAAGCTGCATATAGTTCAGGGAATCCGGCAATAGGAGTTGGTCCAGGAAATGGACCAGCATTTATAGAGAAAAGTGCAAATATAAAATTAGCTGTAAAGAGAATTATAGATAGTAAAACTTTTGATAATGGTGTTATATGTGCTTCTGAGCAATCTATAATTGTAGAAAAAGTGATAAGAGAACAAGTGAAAGAAGAGTTGTTAGCTCAAGGTGGATATTTCTTAAATCCAGAAGAATCTAAAAAACTTTCTAATTTTATTTTAAGAAGTAATGGAACTATGAATCCACAAATTGTAGGTAAAAATGCTTTAAGATTGGCACAGATGGCAGGAATAAATGTTCCATGTGACACTAAAGTTTTAATTTCAGAAGAGTGTGAAGTTTCAAAGAGAAATCCATATTCTAGAGAAAAATTAGCTCCAATCTTAGCGTTTTATGTTGAAAATAGTTGGGAAGAAGCGTGTGAAAGATCTATTGAGATATTAAATGTAGAAGGAAAAGGGCATACTATGGTTATTCATTCTGAGAATGAGATGATTGTAAGGGAGTTTGCTCTAAAAAAACCAGTTTCGAGACTTTTAGTTAATACACCAGGGGCTTTAGGTGGAATTGGTGGAACAACTAATCTAGCTCCAGCACTAACTTTAGGGTGTGGTGCAGTTGGAGGAAGTTCAACTTCTGATAATATAACTCCATTAAACCTTATAAATATAAGAAGAGTAGCTTGGGGAGTTAGAGAATTAGAAGATATAAAAGGTGAAAAGAAAACTTGTGAAACATCCCAAGATAAATTAGAAGAGATGGTAAAGAAAATAGTATCAGATATATTAAATAGATAGGAGAGGTAATTATGGTTCTAACAGAAGAAAAATTAAGATCTCTTTATAAAAAAGATGAAAATATGAAAGAGATTTCTTTAGAAAAAGGGACAATTTTAACTCCTTCAGCAAGACAATTTTTAATAGATAAAGATATAAAAGTAATGGATAAAATAGCTGGAAAAACGGAAGAGACTAAAGAGTTTAAAGAGATAAGAAGTGAAGAATCAAAACCTAAGTACAAAGGAATATTAGGAGAGCTTTATGTCGAAAAACCAGAGTATATGACTCAAATATATGGAAATATTTTAGTAAAAAAAGATGATAAAAGAATAATTTTTAGAGGAGAAATAGATTCTTTTCAAAGTCGTTGGTTAGTTTTAATGAAGGATTTAGAAGAGTTTAAAAATGTTAAACTTCAAAAGGATTTAGAGAGTATCGAGAAATTTATAAAAAATATTTTAGTTTCAGAAGTTGTAGGAGAGGCGCTAGTTGATATAAAGGTTTTAGAAAAAAGTTTAGATGAGATTAGAGATATATCTCATAATCCAAAAAAATATTTTAATAGAGAGCATCTCTTTGGAATATCTTCAAAGGATAGTTATTCAGTTATAAAACTAAATGAGATGAGGGCCTTGTCTAGAGAGTTAGAGATTAAGGGTGTGGAAGCTTTTGTTAAAGAGAACGGAGCAATTGAAAGAAGAGACATCCTATTAGCACTAAATAGATTGAGTAGTGCTATCTATATAATGATGTTAAGAGGGGTGACAGGAGAGTATGGAAATCGATGAGATTGTAAAATTAGTAAAGGATGCTATAGAAAAAGAGTTAAATCAAAAAGAGTGTAAAAATATAAAAAGAATTCCAATAGAAGCTTCAGGTAGACATATTCACCTTTCAGAAAAGGATGCAGAGATTTTATTTGGAGAGAGATATCAGTTTAATAAAATGAAAGATTTATCTCAACCTGGCCAATATGCTTGTAAGGAAAGAGTTAGATTAATTGGTTCCAAAGGAGTAATAGAGGGAGTAATAGTTTTAGGTCCATTTAGAGGAAATACCCAAGTTGAACTTTCATTAACAGATGCGAGAAATTTAGGCGTAACTCCTGTTTTAAGAGAATCTGGAAGCACAAAAGATACTCCGGGAATTTTAATAACAAATGGTGATAGATACTTAAAATTAAAAGAGGGAGTAATAGTAGCTAAAAATCACATTCATATGACAGAAGAAGATTCAAGAAGATTAAACTTAAAAGATAAGGATAAAGTAAAAGTAAAAATTTGTGGTAGTTTAAGGCCAATGATTTTTGAGGATGTTGTTGTGAGAGTGAATAATAGATTTTCTCTAAATATGCATATAGATTATGATGAGGCGAATGCTTGTTTTCTAACTAAAGACTCTTATGGAGAGATTTATGAATGAAAATGATTTATTAGATATTATAAGAAAAGAGATAGAAAAGTACATAAGAGAGAAAAATAGTTCACAAGAACAAAACATGAAAGAAAAGATAACTCTTTTAGGAGAGGATTTAATACTAAAAGAGGAGTTAGAAAAAAGATTTCATATTTCAGATGAAAGCAATAAAATAGTAGTTTTTTCATTGGAAATTGATGAGTTATTTTCCATTTCAAATGCAACATATATAAATCCAAAAACAGAGTTGATAATAAAATCTCTATTAAAAAATAAAAATATATATTTAATAGAGGAGGGAATATCTTGGCGAAGTTATAGCTGTGAAATAAAAAAAATAACTGATAAGTATTTAAATTATGAAAAAGAACTAAAGGAGATGGGAATAAAAATTATAAAAAAAATAGAAGTTCTTGATCATTTAGACAATACAAAAAGAAAAAAATATTTTGACAAAAAAGTTATGACTCTAAAAGATGTGAAAGAGATAGAAAGAGAAGCAACAGATGAGATAGTTGTTTCAGATAAAATTTTTATAACAGACTCAGCCAAAGAATATTTAAAAAATTCAGCTTTAGAAATAAAAAAAGGGTGATTTTATGGTTATAGGAAAAATTATTGGAAATGTTTGGGCAACAAGGAAAGATGAGTCTTTAAATGGTTTGAAATTTATGATAGCTCAACTTGAAAATGGAGAAAAAATAGTTGTATGTGATTATATCGGGGCTGGAACAGGAGACATGGTTCTTATAACAAAAGGAAGTGGAGCGAGAAAAGTTTTAGAAAATGAAAGTATACCAATTGATGCTGTGACAATTGGTATTATAGATGGATTTGAGGAAGGTGAATAGATGAAAAAGAAACTTATTACCTTGGAAAATGTAGAGGAACTTATAATAGGAGATGAATTAAATATATCAAAAGATATGATTCTTCTTCCTAAAGTGAATGATTATTTAAAAAATAAAGGGATAAAAATTAGATATATATCTGATGGTTGTAAAAGTTTAGAAGAAAGAATCAAATTGATTTTAACTAAAGATTTTAATGTATCAGACGAAAGAGTGATCGGTGAAGTTCTAAAAAAAGTTAAAGGGGGTATAAATAATGGGTATTAATGAGATTATCATTTATATAATGGTTTTATTCATGGTAATTGGTGCGATTGATAAGTGTTTAGGGAATAAATTTGGTTATGGTGAGAAGTTTGAAGAGGGAATTATGGCAATGGGAGCTTTAGCTTTAGCAATGATAGGAGTGATTTCTCTTGCTCCAGTACTGGCTAAAATACTTCGACCAATAATTTCACCAGCGTATACAATGCTTGGAGCAGATTCAGCAATGTTTGCTACAACATTATTGGCAAATGATATGGGTGGGTATCCACTAGCAATGGAACTAGCTCTTTCACCTGAAGCTGGGAAATTTGCAGGATTAATTTTAGGTGCAATGATGGGACCAACTATTGTTTTTACAATACCAGTAGCACTTGGAATAATCGAAAAAGAGGATAGACCGTATCTTGCGAAAGGTATATTAGCAGGTATGATTACAATACCAATTGGTTGTTTAGCAGGTGGATTAACAGCAGGATTCCCATTAGAATTGATAGTTTCAAATCTACTTCCAATAATAATATTTTCAGCTTTAATCTCTTTAGGTCTTTGGAAAATACCTGAAAAAATGACTAGTGGATTCACGATTTTTGGAAAAGGCGTAGTTATAGTTATAACAATTGGATTAGCTGCATCAATAATTGAAACATTAACAGGAATCGTTGTTATCCCAGGAATGGCTCCAATAACAGACGGTATTGAAATTGTAGGAAGTATTGCAATCACACTAGCTGGTGCGTTTCCATTAGTACTATTCTTAACTAAAGTTTTAAATAAACCACTTACAAAACTTGGAGAATCATTGGGAATGAATGAAAAAGCAGCGGCAGGATTAGTGGCAACACTTGCTAATAATATTCCGATGTTTGGACTAATGAAAGAGATGGATAAAAAAGGTAAAGTAATAAACGTAGCCTTTGCTGTAAGTGCGGCTTTCGTATTTGGAGATCACTTAGGGTTTACTGCGGGAGTGGATTCACAAATGATATTCCCAATGGTTGTTGGAAAATTAGTTGGTGGTGTAACAGCAGTCATTTTAGCAAAATTTATGTTCAGAAATATAGAGGGTGAAGCAAAATGATAAATATAGATGAGTTAGAACTAGAAAAAATAATTAGAAAAGTTATAGAGAAAGAGTTAAGAGGAGAAAAAAGTATAAAGCATGTAGATCTATCTGGTGTGGCTGTTGTAAAAGCTGAAAAGATAGAGAAAGTTAGGTTTGATACAGGAAATCCTCAAGATCAAGTTTATGTAACAGATTTATTCTCTTTAGAAGAAAGTCCTAGAATTGGTGCGGGTATGATGGAGATGACAAAAAGTACATTCGATTGGACATTAAATTATGATGAAATTGATTATGTAATAGAGGGTAAATTAGAAATTGTAATAGATGGAAGAACAATTGTAGGTGAAAAAGGAGATGTTCTTTTGATTCCAAAGGGATCAAATATAAAATTTAAAGCTACAGAATATGCTAAGTTTATTTATGTTGTCTATCCAGCTAACTGGATGGAGCAAAAGTAGGTGAGGTTATGAGAGAATATTTTATAAAACCAAAAATAAAATCAGGTGAAGATTCTTTAGAATATTTGAAGGCGTTAAAATATTCAAGTTACCTTATAGTGACAGATAAAGCTATGGTAGATTTGAAAATAGTGGATAAAATTTTAGAAAAGTTACCTAAAAATTCGAAAGTAAAAATATTTAAAGATGTAACTCCCAATCCAACAGTAGAGATAGTCGAAAGAGGATTAAAAGAGATTGTTTATTTTTCTCCTCAGTGTGTAATTGGTTTAGGTGGTGGTTCACCAATAGATGCTTGTAAAGGTATTTTGTATTTTAATTTGAAAATAGAGAATGAATTAAAAATAAAAAGAGAGAAGCCGTACTTTATAGCAATACCAACAACAAGTGGCACAGGATCAGAAGTGACATCGTACAGTGTTATATCTAAAGGAGATAAAAAAATTGCACTAGCTAATGAAGATATGTTACCGGATCTAGCAATATTAAATCCAGAATTTATGAAGACACTTCCATCTAAGATAATTGCAGATACAGGTATGGATGTTTTAACCCATGCATTAGAGGCCTATGTTTCTACAATAGCAACACCATTTACAAATTCATCAGCTAAAGAAGCTATAAAAATTATAAAAGAGAATTTAGTAAATCACTTTAATAATCCACAGCTACTACTTCCAAGAGAAAATGTACAGTATGCTTCTTGTATGGCTGGAATAGCTTTTAATAACTCATCTTTAGGTATTAATCATAGTATAGCACACTCTATTGGAGCAAAGTTTCATATATCTCATGGAAGAGCCAATGCTATAATAATGCCATATATAATTGAAGTTAATACAAAAGCTTGGAAAAGATATAGTGAACTAGCAAAACTTTTAGATTTTAATCCAATTGATGATGAAAATGGAAAAAATTTATTTAATGAATTTGTAAAAAAACTAAAAGAAAATTTAGGAATAGAAAAATCTTTAAAAGATTTAGGTATAAATTTTGAAGAGTTCAAAATTAAAATTCCAGAGATATTAGAAGATATAAAAGAGGATATATGTACAGAATATAATTCAAATAAATTAAATGATGAGGAATATATAAAACTTTTATTAAGAATATATTTTGGAGAATAATTTGACAAAAAATAAAAAATGAAGTATATAGGATAATATTATAAAAAGCTACCAATTTATCATAGATAAAAATATTGGTAGCTTTTTACAATTTTAAATTTGGGAGGGAAAATATGAAAAAGTTTTATTCATTTATTGAAAATTTATTTATGGAACCTATGATAAAATTGGCTGAGCAAAGACATTTGAGAGCAATAAGAGATGGAATGGTATCCACAATTCCTCTTACTATTGTAGGAAGCTTCTTTTTGATAATAGCATTTCCACCGGTTCCTCAAAGCTTAAAAGAAAGTATGTCAATATTTCTTTGGATTCAAAAAAATATAGGAGATATACTTATTCCTTTTAGAATAACTATGGGATTAGTAGCAATTTATGCGACATATAATATAGGTCATAGCTTATCTAGATGGTATAAGTTGGATGGAGTTTCGGGTGGAACATTGTCACTTTTAGCGTATTTTATGACGATATTACCATCGACGGCAGTATCTAATACAGGTGAAAGTTTAGGGTTTGTATTACCTATGGGAAAATTAGGTGGAGCAGGGTTGTTTGTAGGAATTGTAATGGCTTTATTTGCTGTGGAAACTTTAAATTTTTTTAAAAGAAAAAATTTGATTATAAAAATGCCAGAGGGTGTTCCTGAATCCGTTGTTAGATCATTTGAAGCTCTTTTTCCAACAGTAGCAGTTGTATTTTTAACATGGATAGTTTTTGTGATATTTAAATTTGATATTCATAATGTTTTTAATAATATATTTAATCCGTTAAAAGGGATAGTTGATACACCAGTTGGGGCAGTGGTTATGGTTATATTAATAACAATGCTTTGGACAGCAGGAATCCATGGTGTATCAATAATAGGAGCCATAGCAAGACCAATTTGGTTAGAAATGTTAGCATCAAATGCAGAGGCTATGCAAAACGGTAGTGATACTTTACCGTATATAACTCCTGAACCATTTTTTCAATGGTTTGTATGGATTGGAGGAGCAGGGGGGACATTATCATTAGTTTGTTTATTGTTATTTTCAAAATCGAAATATTTAAAGGATATGGGAAGAGCAACAATCATTCCTTCGTTATTTAATATAAATGAACCCGTTATATTTGGATTACCGATTATGTTGAATCCATTTTTTACAATACCATTTATGTTAGGGCCTGTACTAGCAACGATAGTTTCTTATACCGCAATGTCGCTGAATTTAATCTCAAGACCAGCAATTCTAGCACCGTGGACATTCCCTGCTCCTATTGGGGCATATTTGACAACAGGAGGAGATATAAGAGCTGTGTTGTTATGTCTTTTTAATATTGTTTTGATGGCAATCGTATACTATCCATTTTTAAAAGCTTATGATAAAAAGATGTCAATGAAAGAGAGTAGTGAGAAAGGAGAACAAAAATGAGATGTTCCTGGTGTGAAAGTAGCGAACTTTATAGAGAATATCATGATAAAGAGTGGGGGAAAGCTGTTTATGATGATAATAAACACTTTGAATTTTTAGTTTTGGAGTCAGCTCAATCGGGATTGAGTTGGATAACTATATTGAAAAAAAGAGAAAATTATCGAAAGGAGTATAGTGAGTTCGATCCCTCTAAAGTATCTAAATATGATGAAGACAAAATAAAAGAGATGATGAATAATTCGGGAATAGTTAGAAATTTAAAAAAAATAGAAGCATCAATAAATAATGCAAAACAATTTTTAAAAATAAGCAATGAATTTGGTAGTTTCAATAGATATATTTGGTCTTTTACAGAGAATGAAATTATAAAAAATAGTTGGAAAACTCTAGAGGAAGTACCATCAAAAAGTGAACTTTCAGATTTAATAGCAAAAGATTTGAAAAAAAGAGGATTTAAATTTTTAGGAAGCACAACGGTTTATTCTTATCTTCAGGCAGTAGGGATAATTAATGACCATCTATTAGATTGTGAATTTCGCGATTAAATGATATTCTAATAGAAAAGATATATATTAAAATTTAAAAGGAGGAGAAATGAAAATAGTTCAGACATCTTCAACAAGTGCTGCTCTTGTTGAGTTTCAATTAGAAAAAGGAGAAAGTGTAAGAATAGAACCAGGATGCATGGTTTATAAGGATGCTTCAATAAATTTACAAGGAAAGGTAAATGGAGGATTTTTTTCAGCAATAGGAAAAGCCTTTTTAGGAGGGGAGAATTTTTTCACGTCAGTAGCAACAGCTAAAGATAATGGAAGAGTTGCAATTGCACCAAAGGGATTTGGAAATATAAAGGTTTTAAATGTTTCTAATGGAAATCATTGGTACTTAAATGATGGAAGTTTTTTAGCTTGTAATAGCTCTGTTGATTATACTTCAACAAAACAAAAAAGATTTATAAACTCTATTTTAGGTAGAACGGGTGGATTTTTCATCTTGAAATCTAAAGGAGAGGGAGAACTTTTGGTAAATGGTTTTGGTGACTTGGTAGAAATAGAGTTAGATGGATCACAAGCATTTCAAATAGATAATGGACATGTTGTGTGTTGGCAAGAATCATTAGATTATAAAGTTGAAATTGCAAGCGGACTTCTTGGGTTTAGAACCGGAGAAGGATTGGTAAACACATTTAAAGGTAAGGGTAAAGTAATTATACAGACAAGAAATATTCAATCGTTTGTAGATATTTTAGTAGATTATATACCATTTCCAAAAGAGGATAAAAAATAAAAAAAGCTGTGTATCTTTTAAAATGGATACGCAGCTTTTTTAATGATTAGGTGATTATATTATCCTCCAATAAGATATCTGCTATTTTTCTTGAATGTTTTCTTTATGATATATGCAAATGCAATAGACAAGAAAAGTGTAAGTATAGTTAAAAGTATTAATCCTATATAACCAGATTCTTTTTCAAATCCAATGGCTGGATAAATAAATTGAATGATGTAGTTGTGCAAAAAGAAAATAGGAAAACTATATTCTGCAAGAATATCGAAGATACTTTTAAATATTTTATTAAAATGTTTCTCAAACTTATTAAAAAATAATACTAAAAATAAGCACATAAAGAATTTTTGATAAATAACAATATCTAATCCTTTATATATTAAAATACTTTTATGTGAGTTAATAAATTTTCCTGTATATATTTGAAAAGCTAAAATACCAAGGGTAATTAAGCCAAAAACATAACTTTTATCTCCAAATTTCTCGAAGAAATCATCTTTTTTCATAGAGATGTATATACCTAGACAGTAAACAGGACTAAAATATATTAGAGCTTGAAAAACGTTAACTGTGAAATCATGAGCAGGTCTATGTACAATACTTCCTGCAATAAGTAAAACGAACATAATTGTTTTATGAAATTTTTTCATCTCTATAAATTTTATGAAAATAGGTGATGATAAAAATAATAAAAATGCAAACGGAATATACCACGTTGATAAGAGCATAGTTCCAGAATAAAGACTCAAAAATAGATATTTTAAAAACTCGCCTGTAGAAGAGTATAACTTTTGATATCTAGGAACATTTAAGAGTTGAAAAATCACAACAGGTGTCATAAGAACTAAATATGGGCAAAGAACATTTTTCAATTTATTAATCAAGAACTTTTTAAAATTAAAACCTCTTGAATAAAAAACATGATGAAATAAAAATCCAGAAATAAAAACAAAAAGAGATGTTCCACCACTTACAAGTGAAAAAAAAGATTTTGTAAAAATACTATTTAAATATGGATCATCATAATTAAATACTTTGACAGTTCCAAAGAGATGTCCGATGACGATAAGTAAAATTGCAAATCCTCTAAAATAGTTGATAAAATTTAAAAACATAAGGCCCCCCTATTAAAATTAAGTTTCTGTTAACTTAAAATTTATTGAAACTACTCCAATCCTTTGAGGTATAATAGTTATTCGACCAACCAATATT
>NZ_JTLI01000050.1 GCF_000799075.1 Cetobacterium sp. ZOR0034 | reverse complement strand
AAATCAATTCCTGTTGTTAAGTTTTCTGGAACCATAAATTCTTTCAAAACAATCTCTTCATTTGTTGGTATCATCAGTTTTAATTTTAAATCCTTCTTTGCAATCTCTAAGTTTGTTTTTGTTCCTGTTATTTGAGCTTCTAACTCTAAAATTGAGTATTCTGTTTTTAATAGATCAGCTTTTGTTACTAATCTTAAATCTAGTTGCTCTTTTTGTTTCATATATCTCGCTTGTAACTCTTTCATTGAAGATTCTAACACTGTTAAATCTTTTTCATAATTGATTATACTACTATAAATTGAAATTATATCTAATCTTACATCTCTTTTTTCTGATAATAAGTAGATATTTGCTATATTCTTTGAAGCTTCTGCTCCTA
>NZ_JTLI01000049.1 GCF_000799075.1 Cetobacterium sp. ZOR0034 | reverse complement strand
GGATAATTATGCGAAAGAAAAGATACTGAATTCAGTAAATAAAATACCAGATATAGAGGTAGAAGTAGATAAACCAATTGTAAGATTAAGACATGATGTGTTTGCTTATGAGGATAAATTTAATGACACTAATGAAATCATAAAGCAAGAAGATAAAATTATAATAGATTTTGAAAATAGTAATCAAAAAAATAGTAATCCACCAGTCATTTTACCAGGAGAATTAGCTATCTATTATATAAGTTTAATAAATACAAGTAAAGTTTCATTAAAAGGTAGAAGTGATTTGAAACATGAATTAGATGGTAAAAGTTTACAAGATGACGATGGTAAGTCGGCATTTAGCGAGCATAAATTCCAAGGTATAGTTTTAACGAATTTAAATGATGAAAATGAGAAAGTGTTTTATAGTTCTGAAGAACTATTTGCAAAGTCAAAATCTAAAAGAAATACGAGTACATTACCTCAACCTAGTGAGCTCAATATAACATCGGAAGATGATAGATTTAGTTTTGAAAATGAAATATTACCAAGAATGGCTATATCGTTTGTATTTTCATCAAGAGTAAATTTAAATGGTAACTTTAACAAAACTACAAAGATAGCTTCGTATGCCTTTCTACCATTTGATCCTGAGCAAAATACATCGCAAGGAGAATTAAGAAGAGCAGTTATTGAAATAGGAAGAAATCAAAGTAATCTTATTTTAAATAAGCAAGTAGAAATAGAAGAGGCTTCTGTAGGCAAATTTGTTCCATACACAATTGAGATAAAAAATAATGGAATAAATGAGGTAACTAATATATATGTGGCAGACAAAATTCCACCAGGATTCAACTATGTTGAAGGATCTGCAGTACAAGAAGTAGATAATTATACTCAAAATAAACTCTCAGTAACTGGACTTAGAGAGATTGAAATAGGTCCAATAAACAAGATAGGGCCAGGAGAAACAATAAAGATAAAATATTTACTAAAAGTAGGTGTAGGTGTAAAACCAGGAACTTATAAAAATATAGCTGTTGTAAAAAATAAATCTAGAGAGAGTATTTCAAATATAGATTCAGTAGATGTTGAAATAGTTTCAGATCCTATCTTTGAACACACTACAATAATTGGAAAAGTTTTTCATGATAGAGATGAGGATGGTATTCAAGATTATGCAGATGCCAAAAATGTTCATATAACAATAGATTTACCAGAAGAAGATTATGTAAAAAATACAACTACAATTTCAACAAAAGGAAAAACATATAATTTTGTTGATAGCTACAATACGATTGTTTTAAAGAAAATCCAAGGAAGAATTTCTGAAATAGAACCAGTAACAAACAATATGGTTGTTATAAGAAAAGAATTGAAACAACCAGTTATGTCGAATGTTAGAGTTCAAACGAGTGGAGGAGTTGATATAATTCAAAACTCTTCAGGAAGAGTTATGACTGAACACAGTGGTGATAAAGCTAAAGGAGTTACTAGTCAAGATATCATAATTGTTCAGAGAGTAATAAAAAATGATAGTGGGAAAATATTTTTAGAAATTTTTATTTTAAATAACGGAATTCAAGAAGAGGGTTTGCCCGGCGTTAGGTTAGCTACTCCGGAAGGAATTGTTGTGGAAACAGATAGATTTGGAAGATATCATGTTCCATCTATAGCAGAGGAGAAGGGACGTAATTTTATAATTAAAGTGGATCCGATAACATTACCAAAAGGTGCAGTTTTTACAACGGAAAATCCAAGAGTAAGACATTTAGGAAAAGTGATGATGAAATTTAATTTTGGTGTAAAATTTCCAGAAGTAAAAGATTTTAAAGTAGAAGAAAAGAAATCAAAATCAATATCATCAGAACTGTTTGAAATTCCTATAGAATTTTTACCTAAGCAAAGAATAGATAAGTAGTATTAAAGATATATTTTAAATAAAAAAATTAACCCAAGGAAATTTCGTGTTTAAAAAACTCAATTTTCTTGGGGTTTCATTTTTTTGCAAAAAAAATGAAAAACACTTGTACTTATAAAAAAAAGAGTTACAAATTTATCTCAGAATAAAACTTCATGAAAATAAAAATAAATTTTTATGATCTCGTGGTGATATTGAAAATATTTTTTCATAACTGGGGAAAAAAACTTGTACTTATAAAAAAAAGAGTTTTAAAATCATCTCAGAATAAAATGTCATGAAAAGCAAAACAAAAAAATATTTGAAGGGGAAGATGAAGATGTTAAAAAAAATATTTTATGGGATAATATTTAGTTTATTTTTTACAAGTACATTTGGTTTTAATATAGGCATAGCACCAACTGGATTTTATGCCTCATTAGATAAAAATGAAACACATGAGATAATGGTTACCAATAACACTGCTGAACCTGTGAGAGTAGAGATATCAGCTAGAGCAGCTAAAGGTTGGGAGAGCTACAATATAGGGGATATGATGAGAATATATCCAAAGAGCATAACAATAAAACCAAATGGTAGCCGTAGTGTAAGATTTGCTGTTAGAGGTGCTAAAGAACTAGCTGACGGTGAATATAAAGCTAATTTGGTATTTAAAGAGGTTGGTAGTGGTCAGATAATGCAGCAAACGGTTCAAGCAGATAATGGAACGGATGTTGCAGTAAATTTTGAACTGTTGACAGAGATTCACATGGCAGCTTATGGAATGAAAGGAAAAAGAGATGTCAAAGGTCAATTGATAAGTAGCGAAATAAAAAAGGATAAAAATGGGAATGTTAATCTAGTAGCTAATTTTTCGAGAAGTGGGAATAGCGGGTTGGCTGTAGTTGGGGATATAGAGTATTTGGATGCTAATAAGAGAAGAGTTGGAAAAGATGAAGTTAAAATTGGAATAACTTCAAGAGAAACGAATACGAGATTAGAAAGAAATTTAGTAGACATTCCAGCAAATAGTAAATTTATAAAGGTAAATTATAGAGATAAAGATGGTTTGAAACTTGGTAGCAGAGAGCTATCATTATAATTAGCAACTCAACTAACTTGAGTATATAAAAATAGACAGTGGAGGTATTAAAAATGAAAAAATTATTATCAGCATTATTTATTTTAGGTTCAGTAGCAGCATTAGCACAAGAAGAGAATATACATGGAGGTTCAAAACCAGAGTGTTATACAAGTGCATGTAAAGTTGAAAAAGATTTTGAAGTAAAAGTAAAAGTACCTGAGCAATTAAAAATAACAAAAGTAGAAACTATTGATTTGGGATACTGGTGTGGAACAAAGCCAAAAGAAGGTAAATCGAATTATACATTAGAGGGGCAAAAAGGTGCAAAAGTAAATGTTAGTGTAACTCCATTAATTAGCTTCAAAAAACCAAACTCTCAAACAACTGCATTTACAGGAAATCTAGTATTAGATTCAGCACAAAAAACATTATCAAGTCCTGCATATGGATCAGGTAAAGCTAGTGGAGTAATAACAGCAACATTAAATCAAGCAACGGTTAAGTTAGATGCATCTACAACATATACTGCAAAAGCTACATTAACTGCAGAATATGATGCTTGGTAAAATTTAGATATATTTAGGGCATAGTTGAACACTATGCCCGTTTTAATATAGAGGGTGGTGAAGATGAAAAAAACTTTAGTGTGGATATTTTTATTTTTAACAAGTTACACATTTTCTTTAGATGTGGTTGGTAAAGTATATAATTTAGAAAAAAGAGGAACAGGTTATCGTGGAGCTTTGGACGCAAAGGTAGGAAATAATAAAGGTGATTTTAGAGTAAAGTTGATTCCATTAAATGATGTAGAGATCGTAAGAGTGAATGGAAGTAAAGATGAAAACAATATCTATGAAATAAAGGGAAGTAAATTAAAAGTAGATTTTATTTATAAAGGAAAGATAGCATCTTTAAATGAAAAGGTAGTCTTAGGAAGATTGGAATATCTTGATGAAGCTAAGAAAAGCGAGATGTTAATAGGAGATATAGCTGTTGAGTTTAGAAAGCTTGGAAAGATAGATATGAGTATAAAAGGGGATATGGATTTTGGGATAATATCTGCAAAAGTACCATCTGGTGGAATTCGTAGTAAAAAAAATCCAGAAATTACAGTAGATTTAGATATTGATAAGAGAGATGTTAAAAATACAAAGATGTATGTTCAATATCCAAAAGAGATTGTGATGGCTAACGGACAATTGATTGTTAGCCTAGAAAGTTTAAATAAAGGCATTTATGTTGAGAGAGTTAAAGAAAAAGGAAATGAAGTTGAAAGAGTTAGTTTTATTCCAACTAAAGAAAAAGTAAAAGAAAAAATAAAATTAGAAGGAGTTATCCATTCAACTGTTCCTACAGTTAGTTCGGGAAGTTATAGCGAAAGTGTAAAAGTAAAAGCTTTTTATGAATATTTAGACTATTCAATTGAGAAAAAATCTACTGATAGAGCAGTTATAGTTAGAAGATAATTGCAACAGGGAGGGAAAGATGAAAAATATAAAGGGGTTTATTACATTGTTTTGTCTTCTAAGAGTAGCCGTCTTTTCATTGCCAGAAGAGGCATATATAGAGATAGATATGAGAGGGCATAAAAATGACTTTTACAGGGTGTTATTAGATGAGGATACTCAAGATCTTTATATAGGAATAGGTGATTTTATAGATTTTTCAAGAATTCCAAATCTGAAATTAGATAGAAGACGTTTAAGAGTAAAAGGTGATTTAGATGAGGAGTTGTCAATAGATGTTAGAATTCCTAAAAATTCTGTTATAGAGATGGATAATGATATATTTATAAAATTAGATGATTTTAAAAGATATTTTCATATGATAAGTTCTGACTGGGATGAGGAGCGTTATGTTTTGAAATTAAATCCAGATTTTAAAACTCAAGATGAGTATGTTCGAGAGCTAAATGCTCAAAGAAGTTTACTTGGATTGGCAAAACGAGAGGAAGAGATGATAGAAAGTGGAGATTATATTCAAAATAAAAAGAAACTATTATCTCCAGGACTGTTAAAGTTTGTATATGTTAATGAAGATTTTAAAGAGAATGATTATTATATAGATATAGATTATGGAACAGAGCTTTTATATGGAGAGTTTCAAATATCTCAAAGAGTTTATCCCGAGAGTGAATTAGATTATATAAGATTACAATATAAAGAGATATTTGGAGAGTATTATCTGACTTTTGGAGATTTCTATTTAGAGAGTGACTCGATGTTTGATAATGAAAGATCATTAAGGGGGGTTAGTTTCTCAAGAAATGAATACTATGGAATTAGAATAGATAACAGAACTATAATTGAGGGTTTAGCCTATAATGCAAATTTAGTTGAACTTTATAGAAATGATAGATTAGAGGATTTCCAAATGATTACGGGAGATAGCTTTAGTTTTAGAGTTAGAAACAGCTCATCATCTGATAGGTACACAATAAAAATTTTCTATAGAGATGGAAGAGAGGAAACGAAAGCAATTTATATCTTAGGGAATCAAACTATCTTAGAAAAAGGTGAGAATGATTTTGTTATTCAAGCTGGCCAGGGAAATAATCAGAAAAAAGAGCAGTATTTAGCTAAGTACAGATATGGTGTAACAAAAGATTTAACTGCAACAATAGGAACCTCTTTCTTAGAGAATAGAGATTCTGAAAAATATGAGGTTTTAGAGGGAGCTCTAGCTTATCGATTTGGATTTGATGAGTACCCAACTCTAATCTCAGGAACTATTTTAGATGAGATGGAGTCTGGGGAGCTGAACTATAAAGCCACATTAGAGCAAAAGTTACCAAGTAATATAAATTTTTATTTTGGATATGAAAACTATGGTGATAGAGTTGCTGAAAAACTAAACCTAAAAGAGTCATATAATGTTGAGCTAAGTAAAAGTTTTAGACGTTTAGGTGGAACAATTGGATATTTAAAAGAGTCATATAATTCTAATAATTATGATGAGTATTATTTGAATTTGGACTATGATCTAGCAAGAAGTGTGAGATTAAGTTTAAATAATGAATACTATATTAGAAATTTTTCTGATAGTCAAACTAATAAATTAGAGGGATTTGGAACAGAGATGAGAATGACTTATTCTGGTTTCAATGGAATATTAGCTGTATTAGAGGGAAAAGTTAACTATGAGGACAATGAGATGGTAGATGATGAGATAAAGTTAGGTGTAACCAAAGCAACAAGTGAAAGAGGATTACTTAGAAATGTGGATACAACTTTTGAAGTAGGTTACTCTAAAGAAAAAGGAACATTTTTTGAGTTAAGATTTACATATATATTTGATAAAAACATCTATATTGAACTGCCTGATATAAGAAGAGAGGATGGAGAAACTAAAGTTGGTGGAAGAGTTGAAAAAACATTTTATTTAGGAAATCCATTCTTAGCACTGAACAACAACAGCGTTACAGATGGTTGGGTAGAAGGTAAAGTGTTTGTAGATGAAAATATCAATGGTATCTTAGATGAAAATGAAGAGATATATGAGGGAGCAGAGATAATGACCTCTGGAGGAAGTGGACTAACAAGAGAAAACGGTAATTATATAATTGGAGATATAAGCAATACCAATATACATACAATAGAAGTGAATAGAGAAACGATTGACCCTATGTTAGTTCAAGGGAAAGAGGTAATAAAGTTCAAGGGCGCGACTTCATCAAGAGTAAATGTGGATATTCCTTTGGTACCAGTATCTATGATTAGTGGGTATGTAGAAAATAGTTTATTAATAAATGAAAGAGTTTATTATTCTGTATTAGCAGGCTTAGATATAGTTCTAAAAAAGAATGGAGAGGAAGTAGAGCGAACAACTCCGGAGATTGATGGATATTATTTCTTTGAAGATGTTTTACCAGGCGAATATATAATTGAAATCGTTCCTAATAGCCGAAGATACATAGGAACTTTTGATAAAAAAGTCATTAATCTTAAAGTTAAGAGTGGTCGTGAAGGAGATTATTATGAAGATAATAATTTTGCAATAAAATCAATTGAGCTTATAGAAGATGAAATTTTAGACTAGTTATATTAATGAGGAGGGGTTAAAGAATGAAAAGGTTATTTAAATTACTTGTGTTAATATCTGTTATATTTAGTTTTTCATTTAGTGAGGAGAGAGATCCAAGAGAGCAAAAGTTAACATATCTTTTAGGAGAAAAAGTGGATAATTTTGAAGTAAAAACTTTAGAGGGAGATAAAATTTTGACTTTAGAGGAGTTGAAAGGTAAGAAAGTATTTCTAAATTTTACAACAACTTGGTGTCCAGATTGCATAGAGGAAAAATTAATATTTAATAAAGAGTATGAAGAGAAATATAAAGATAGAGACGACATTGTATTTCTAATAGTTTTCGGTCCATATAGAAGTGACAATAAAGAAAAAGTAAAAGAATATATGAAGAAAAATAATTTTACATTTCAACCATATTATGATGGTGAAGAGATGGAACTTTATAAACAGTTTGGTGTTATAAATATACCAACAACATTTTTTATAAATGAACAGGGGATACTTGAAGATGTAAATGTTGAATCAGGTTATAAAAATATGAAGTATTTTAAATAGAATTATTGATAAAAAATAGCAAAGATTCCTAGATCATTGAATTTAAATGATTAGGAATCTTTTTATTATGTTTCTATTTTTTTATAGTTTGGAATTGGAAAAAATAGATTTTTTATATTCAAATTAGAATCATAAAATTTGATATTTTCAACTGTTATGATATTATCAACTCGATTCTCTTTCAAATATCTATTTAAAGAACGAATATTGATGGACTCTGAAATTTTTATATTGTGTTTTTTGTAGATTTCTTTTGTAATTATTGAGATAATATTGATATTTAAATCTCTAAAAACAAAAATATTTTTTATACTTTTATCTTCAAATTCAGAAAGTTGATACCAGATGGATAAAGTTTCAAAAATTGTAAAATTAGGAATTATTGTATTGATTTCTTTTGTTAAAGTTAGAACATTTGAGTTATAAATATGCTGAAGATTAAGTTTTAAAAAAGAAGAATCTTCTATGGAAAATTGATTTCTTAAACTTGTGTAGTATATCCATGGGTTAATAAGCGTATAAAAACGATTATTTTTATAAATTTGATTACCAATATACTTTGCAAATATCGGTTTTAATAGTGTTGCTTTTTGAATATCACTTTTTTCAAATTTTCTGTGTGAATAATAAATTATATCTATAATTCTGATAAGTTCACTTATAGAGTTAGTAGAAAGATTTTTAAAAGAACTATACTTTAAAAAAAATATAATTTTTTTAAAAAAAGTGTTTTCAAAGTGAGCTGGCTTGTGACGATAAAAATATGTTTCATCCATATCTCCTATTTTACTCTCATCTCCTTTAACTTTAAAAGCAAAATAAAATGAAAAAAATGATTGCATTTTACGTGTGGCATCCTCTTTGCAAACTAAAGATACAAAAGAATAGATGTCCTTTTTGATAATGTCAAAATTATCAATTTTAAGAAAAGTTCCTATTTCACTTCTAAGTTTTAATGGAAGAAATTCTTTTTCAATACAAAATTTAAAAGTAAGAATATATGTTAGACGCTTGATGGCAAAGTTATTTCCAATAAGATGTAATCCCTTGTTTGTTGTTTTAATTTTAATGCGATAAGTTTTTAGTATAGGTAAAGATTCGTTTAGGTAGTGATTTAAATTTCGCTTGGTAATATTTAACTCATTGGATAGATTGGATAAATTAACAACTCTATTTTTAATTAAACAAAATAGAAAATAAAAAATTTTCTCATTTTTAGAAAGTTCTTGGACAGATCTCAATCGAATTTTAGCATTTTTTGATAGAAATATTTTTTCGATGAGAGTATTACTTTTTATTTCTAAACTATCAGAATTATATAGTTCAGAATAGATATCTTCTAAATAGAGTTTTGTGTGCTGTGGAGACATAGAGAAAAGATTGCCAATTTCTTTTGATGTTAAATAAGGATTAATCTTAATTAATTTCAAGAATAATAAAGAAAAGAACAATATATTTTTTGAATGTAATTTTATCTTCAAAAAAGCAGGAAAAATAGTGTAAGATTAGAATAAAGAATATAGTAAGGGAAGTGTTTAAATATAAAAATGGCAAACTTCAGGAAACTGAAGGACGCAAAGCTATAGGGCCTAAATTGAGATGGCAGCCAGTTACACGTTGAATTTTATAAAAATTCAAGATGTATTTTTTTTAATTGAAAGTTTTTTTATTTATAATGAATGTTATATGAAAAATATTTTATAAAAAATAAAAAAACCTTCATAGAGACGGATGTTATGAAAGATAGTATAATGAAGATAACTAAAATAAATTATATGGAGTGGAGGTAAAAAAGATGGTTATCAACGAACGATGTATTAATATTTTATCAGTTTTAAATGAAACAAATGGATTTACATTAAAAAAATTATCTGAAAACTTTAACGTACATATAAGAACGATTAGGTATGATATTGATAACATCAATTATATTTTGAAAAGTTATAAACTAGACGAAATAAAAAAAATTGATGGTGGAGCACTGCAAGTTAATTTGAAAAGTAATGATTTAAATAAAATTATTTCAGATTTTGGAGGAATGTTTTCGGAGAATAGAAAAAGTTATTTGAAATTAAAAATTTTATCTAAACAGATGGTAAATTTAACAAAAGAAGCAGAGTTCTTAAATATATCAAGAACAACTCTGAAGAAAGATATGTTGATAATAAAAAATGAGTTTCAGAGAAAAGATGTTTTTATTCGCGAGTTTGCATCGAAAGGAATATCAGTAACAGGTGAAGCAGAAAATATAGTAGATATATTTGAAGAGGAGATTCGTAAAGTAATTGATAAGCAGTTTGTAAATTTACCAAATGTTCTAAAAGATTTAATAGGAAGAATAGTTGGAGATATAACTCCAGCAGTTTTAAAAACAAAAATGAAAGAACTTTTAGGAAATAACTATAGTTTGGTAGAATATAATAAAGTGTTTTGTAAATTGGCTGCTTTAAATACAAGGCATAAATTAGAACAAAATAAAACAGGGTATAATATAGAGGAGATAAACGAATTTATAACTTCAACTCAAGGAGAGGAGTTTATATTAAAGGTGTCTTCAAAAGAGAGAAAAGTGAATAAAAATGATAGTTTGAAAGAAGTAAAAGATATTTTAAAAGATATAATAGATACTTTAGAGATAGATGCAGATGATGTGCTTCTAGAAAAACTTTTAAAAGAACTTGGGGATATTAGAGAAACTTTGCCTATTCCAGAAAAAATTTGTGAAACAAATTTTTATAAAGATTTTTCAGAAAAAATGAAAAGTGATATTTTGATCGATAAGGATATTCAGAGTATTTTTTATTTGTTATATAATCAACTTGCTATGAAGGAATACTCTAATTTCAAGGAACTTAAAGTACTTTTTATATGTGATGAATTAGAAGTTGTAAAAGATCTCATTCAAAAAAAATTAAAAAATATCTTTGATTTTAAAAAGATAGATAAGATATCATCACATATATTTGAGATATTTGGTGCTGATGATGAGTATGATTTAATTATAACTAGTGGAAATATAAACGAGACTTTAGAAACACCAGTTTATAAAATTAGTAGTTTTCCATTAGAAAGTAATTTTATAGATTTAAAATTTTTTCTTTTAAAAAATTTAAAGAATATAAAATGTTTATAAATATTTAAAGATTCCTATTCTCTAAGATATGAGTTTAGGAATCTTTTATTTTATTCAGACTTCTTTTTAAAAAATCCTTTTCTTTCATAGAGTTCAATTAAAGAACGAATAAAATTCGCATTTTCTATAGCACCATATAAAGTTTCAAATTCATAAGCTAGAGCTAAAAGTTCGTCTTTAGTTGATTGATAAGGTTTTAATGCTCGATACATCTCAATAATTCTATCATCTGAAACTTTAATAAACTGTTCAGTTGTTTTTAAATTTTTATTCATATTTTCTCCTAACTCAATAGCAAGGTATTTTTAATGTCGTTTTTTTTACGTAACATACGTTATGTTTCCTTTTTTTTGAAATAAAAAATATGTATGAATATTTCAGAAGAAAAGAAAATTCATACATATTTTATTAAGGATTAATTTTTTTGTAGTTAGGAATTGGAAAAAAAATATTTTTTACATTTAAACTACTATCATAAAGCTTAATATTTTCAACGGTTATGATATTATCAACAGAATTCTCTTTAAGGTATTTTCTTAAAGAACGAACATTAATATACTCAGAGATTTTTATATTATGTTTTTTATAGATTTCATTAACTATTATAGGAACAATATTTATATTTAAATCTCTGAAAATAAAAATATTTTTTATACTATTATCTTCAAATTCGGAAAGTTGATACCAAACGGAAAGAGTTTCAAATATAGTAAAGTTCGGGATAATAGAGTTAATCTCCTTTGTTAGGCTTAAAACATTGGAGTTGTAGATATGTTCTAAGTTCAACTTTAGAAAAGCAGAGTCTTCGATAGAGAAACGAGCTCTTAAAGCGGTATAATAAACCCAAGGATTTATAATAGTGAAAAAGCTATTATTTTTATATATTTGATCTCCAAGATATTTAGCAAAAATAGGTCTTAGTTGGACAGATTTATTTAATTCTTGTTTTTGAAACTTCCTATGTGAGTAATAAATAGTATCTATTATTGTTATTAGTTCACTAATAGAATTAGTATTGAGATATTTAAAAGATGAATTTTTAAAAAAATAAACAATTTTTTTAAAAAACTCATCTTCGAAATGAGCAGGTTTATGTCGATAAATAAATTCTTCACTCATATCTCCGATTTTCACTTCATTATCTCGAACTCTAAATGCAAAATAAAATGAGAAGATAGAACTAGTTTTATGAGTAGTGTATTCAGAAGAAATTAAAGACATAAAAGAATATATATCTTTTTTTAAAAGGCAGAAATTATCAATCTTAAGAAAAGAGATAACTTCATTTCTTATTTTTGTTGGTAAAAATTCTTTTTCTATACAAAATTTAAAGGTCAGTAAATAGGTTAAGTGCTTAAAAGAAAAGTTAGTTCCTATAAGTTGTAATCCTTTGTTTGTTGCTTTAAATTTTAAATTATAGTTTTTCATAATGATAGAGATTTCGGTTAAATAGTAATTTAAATTTCTTTTAGTTATGCCAAGTTCATCAGAGATTTTTGATAAGTTTATATATTTATCTTTTATCAATCGAAATAAAAGATAAAAGATTTTTTCATTTTTAGAAAACTCTTGAGTTTTTTTTAATTTATTTCTTGAATTTTTTGAGGATGAAATTTTTTCTATAAGAGTTGTACTTTTAATATCTGAAGCTTCAGAGTTATAGAGTTTGGAATAGATATCTTCTAGATAAAGTTTTGTATGTTGTGCAGACATTGAAAAAAGATCTCCTATCTCTTTAGAAGTTAAATTATTGTTATTTTTAATTAATTTTAAAATCTGAAGATGGCGATTGTTTATGTACATATACTCTTTCCTCCTTGTAATTTATAAAAAATTATAGTGTTTTTATAATTATACTGTTCCAAAATAATTTTTCCTTTTTTTTGAAAATAAGAAAAACATCACGACTTGAATAAAAAATAAAAAAATGCTAATATGAGCAGAGATAAAAAAACAATGATAATTTCTTTTCGAAATTAGTGAAAATAAAAATATGAATAAAAATTTAATAAGTATCTGTAATTTTATTTTTGAGAAAAAACAGGAAAATAAAATCTATTTCAGAATAAACTATTGAATCACTAATTTTGAAAAGATAATTTCCGCAAACTGCAGGAAACTGCAGGACGCAAAGCTATAGGGCCTAATCAAATGGTAGCCAGTTGCACGTTGAGTACAAATTTGTACTCAAGGTGCATTTTTTTTTAAAAATAGTTTAGAAAAAAAATATGGAGGTTTTTATGTTTTTACTAAGATTTTATTTGTTATTGTTATTATTTTATACAACTACATTTTCCTTTCACATAACACCGACTTTTTTTGAGCAAAGGATAGATAAAAGTGGTGGGTATCAAGAGTTTGTTTTAACAAATAACAGTACAAAAACTCAACGATTCAAAGTGACTGCTTTACCAGGCACAGGAAGATATAATGGAGACTCAGATAAATGGATTGAGTATAGCCCTAAAATAATAACAATAAAACCTCAAAGTAAATCTGTACTTAAAGTTTTTATAAAAGCACCCAAGAATACTGAAGAGGGAGAGTATTCCTCATTTTTAAATTTTGTATCAGTACCAGTTCCTGAGTTAGAAAAATCTGATGGTCAGACTGTGGCTGCTGCAGCTCGGATGGGGTTGGATGTGAGTATAGAGATTATAGGTTATGTTGGGGATTTAAAACCTAAACTAGAGATAGTTGATATAAAAACAAGTGAGAACTCAGATGGAAAAACAGAGCTTGCTTTTAAAGTAAAAAATAATACTGATAAAAGAGGTGTTTGGTACAATGTCGATGTTTTGAGAGGAAATGAAAACTATGAATCTATGGAAAGAGGACGTATTGGAGTTGGAAAAAGTGATGAGTTTAAAATGGTTTTAAAAGATATGAAAAGAAAAGATATAGTCGGGGTAAGGCTTAGAGAATCTTCAACTTATGAGGAGATAACTAAGAAGAAAATGTAGGTATCAACAACTTGATATATAGATAATAAAGTAACATATTAGATTAGAGGAGGAAAAAATGAAAAGAGTATTATTCGGAATCATGGCATTATCAGTAGCTACGTTTGCAGCTAATCCAGGGACGGGAACAGCTACAACTGAAGGGACGGCATCAGTTCCAGTAAAAGTTTTAGCAGAAATAACAGCGCCACAGGCAGGACTTACTATAACTGATGAAGCGGGGACAGTTTTAGATGAACTATTAATTGACCATGGAAGAATTGTAAAAGGAGCAGCGACAGACGACTCTAAAGCTTTTAAATTATTTAAAGTAAAGATGGGTGATTCAAGCAATGAATATGTAGAAATGAATGGAAAACTAACTGTTAATTTAAATAAATACACAACAAAATTAATTGGTCCTAATAGTGGGAAATTAGATTCGGTACTTTCTTTGGCGGGTGGAAAGACAAATGCTACAGGAGGGTACGAAGCTGAAATAAACGGAACAGAGCATACAGGAAGAGTTAACTCAGTTATACCAAGAGATCAATTAAATGCGACAAAATTAGAAGAGGGAATATACAACAACGGAGCAGATAGACCAACTTTAACAGTTGTTTATACACCAACACCAACAGGAACAGGAGGAGTAGGAAATTAAATAACTTCTTAAAATTAGAGAGAAGATCTCTTCTCTCTTTTTTTTAAGAAGTTATTGAAGGAGGGCCTATGAAAGTTGTTTTAATATTTTTTCTTTTAGCAACATCGTTATTTTCATATGTAAATGTTCATCCAGTTACATTTGATAAAAGAATAGATGGAAGAGGGGAAGTTCAAGAGTACACACTCTATAACCCTACAAAAAATAGTTTGAGATATCAAATATATTTAGATGATAGCAGATTGGAGAAATCGATGAAGGATTGGATAGAGCTTTATCCGACTACAATAACGTTAAAACCTGGCGGAAGTGGAAAGTTTAAAGTTTTAGCAAGAGCACCAAAAGGTGTTCCAGCAGGAGAGTATCTAGTCACAGTTGGGATAAAAGAGATGGGATTACCTAATAATCCAAAAGATAGCACAGCATCTGTTCAGATTTTAACACACTTAAAGATGGATATAGCAGGGTATGTGGGAGAACTAAATCCAAAGGTATATTTCAAAGATCTAAATGTAAAAGTAGAAAATCAAGAGCTAAAATTTAAGGGTGATATAGCCAATGTTGGAGAAAGAAGAGGAACTTTAGAGTTTTTTTTAGGAGATAAGAATAGTAGAAATCAAATATATTTAGGAAATTTAAGATTACTTAGAGGAGAAAAAGTTGCAGCAGAAAAATTAAATCAAAAGTTTTTAGAAAATTTTAAAAGTATTGAAGAGCTAATTGTAAAAGATTCTTTAAACGGAAAAATTTTATATAAAGAAAAAATAAAATGAAGATTAAAGGGGGTGTAATCATTGAAGTTAAAAGCGATATTCTATCTACTGACATATATATGCATAGCATTATTAACATATTCTGCTGATTTTACTCTTCAAGAGTTAAATGAATTAAAAAATCTGAATATGTTAACAGAAGAGGAATATCAAATTCTTTTAAATGAACTTTCTGGAGTACAAGAGAGGGAGAATTTTTATAGTTTAAAAGTGAATGGAGCTAAGGTCAGTGATGTTTACCCTGTAGTTATAGATGGAGATAAGATATACCTACCAGTTGTTAACTTATTTAATTCGATTGGATATAAAGACTATTCAATTCAAAGCGAGATTTTGACAGCAACACTAGGAACTGATGTCAGAAAGGTAATAATTAAACCTAAGGATGTTGGAGTTTTAATTGAACAAAGTGATTTTTTTATTGAAAGTGAAAAATTTAAAGATATATTTCTTAGAGATATGTATATAGATAGAGAGAATGACACAATCTCTGTGAGATTAAACTTTGAGACATCCTCTGATATAGAGACATACTTGCAAAATGTAAGAGATGGGTTAATAGATACCCAAGGTTCAAGAGAGTTAATTTTTACAAGTGAGAAAAGAGCTTTTGATGTTGGATATATGAGATTTGATTTTCAGGCGATAGCAAATAAGAGTGGAACTGATTCAGAAAATAGAAAACTTGAAACAGATTGGACAGGAAATTTAGAATACCAAGGACCTTTATTGTATGGAGAGTTTACAGCAGCTTATGATGTGAAAAATGAAGAGCTTGGAAATTTGAGTCTATATTATCCTGAAATTTATAAAGAACACTCTTTAGAGATTGAAAATAATGGTAGTGGTGGAGCGAGAGAGTGGGGAATGACTTTTAGAAAGGAAAAAGGTTATTATAAAATTGGAAAGAACTATGTAATCAGAGAAAATGTTCCTATAGGAAGTAAGGTTGAACTTTTGTATTTAGGATATTCTATAGATGTTAAAGATGCCGTAGATGGAACAGTAGAATTTAATAACTCTGAAATCCAAGAGAACAGACGTTATACTCTGAGAGTATATACTCCAGATGGTCGTATATACACAATCGATATAGATACAGCGACAAACTATTATCAACAAAATAGAGGTGAAACAGAGTATGATTTCTCTATTTATGAGGAGGATGCATATGACAGATACTCTATAAATGCTAATATATATCATGGATTGACAGAAAATTTAACCTTTGGATTAGGATATAAGCGTGAACCAGAAGATATCGGGGATAGAAGAATAGAGTATTTAGAGCATTTAAGAGGAGAGGGAGTTTACAGTAACTATATCTATCGATTCCCTTACACTTTAGTATTGGGAACAGAAAGAGCTTTAAATACATCAATTGAGAATAATGAAGGTAGAAGCAATAGTGACCGTTACTCTTATGACGGAACTTATCAAATTGATATTAAAGATTTGAGATTTATTTTTAAAAGAGCAAACTATGGAAGATATTTTAATGAGAAATCAGATGAAGAATATTCATTTATATATAATCCAAAAGGAGTTTTCCAACTGAGCTACGATACATCTAAAACAAAGTATTACGATGGAACAAAAGAGAGAGACGAGAGTATTGGCATAAGTTTAAGCAAAGGATATAAAGATGTTTTAATGACTCTAGATTACAATAAATCGTTAAACGAAAAAGATAGTTATGAGCTGAATATGTATTATAACGGTTTTAAAAAATATAATGTTCAACTGAGCAACTACTGGTTAGATGGTGGAAAGGATTTAGAATCAGTTTTAAAATTTACAAACAAAAATATATTTAGTATTTTTGATTACTCTTTAGAATTTGGATATTCAGAGATATATAGAGAAAAGTTTACATTTAGATTTACTCTGAACTACGATAATTGGCTAACAGGAGAGATAAATGTAGATGAAAGTGGAGCACAAAGATATTCAGCTGGAATCAATAGAGTTGTAGATTTGAAGAATATAAAAAAACCACTAGAAAGTATAGATAGCTCAAGGGTTAAAGTAATAACTTTCTTAGATAGTAATGACAATGGAGTTATGGATGAAGATGAGGAGAGAGTGGAGTATGTATCTGTAAAAATAGGTGATCAAGAAGAGGATACAGATGAAAATGGAGAGGCTATGTTTTATGGTGTACCTAATAAAATAATGTATGATTTGAAACCTACAATTAGAAAACCATCTTATACAATTGGAAATACAAAAATAAAAGTTATAGGTCAGCAAGTTGGAACAGTGATAGCACCGATTCCTGTAAAACCTATGGTAACAATCACTGGAGAGTTCAAAATAGACAGTAGTTTGAATCTATCAGAAAAAGAGATAGCTTTATTTTACGAGAATACCTTGATTAAGGTTATCGATGAAACAGGAAAAATTGTAGAGTATTTAAACCCAGAAAGTGATGGAACGTTTGAAGTTAGTGGATTATATACAAGAAAATATCTTCTACAAATAGAATATATTGGAATTGATAATAAAGTTAAAAAGTTAGCAGAAAGCGTTCAACTAGGTTATTATGATGACCAAGAAAATAGATTCATAATTCATCTAGATAGAGAAAAATTAACATTAAAACAGATATTCTTTAGTGAGGGAGGAGAGTATGAAAAAATTATTAGTTCTAATACTACTGATTCTAAGTTGTAATGTATTTACAAATGATTATGGCATAGCTACTTTGCCTTTATTACCTGAGGATTATCAAAAAGATCCAAATTTACTTCCGGGGATTCCAGTAATCCCTGGATTACCATCAGAAGAGTTAGTGGTTGAAAATAGTGGCGAAGAGGTAAAATGGATTTTGGAAAATTCATATACAATAAATCTAGATACAAAAGTAAAAGTTGTAGTTCCATTAGAGATATTGACAGATGTTGAAATAAAAGCTCTTGTCATAGATAACCAAGAGTTAACGATACCATTTCAACTAGAGATGAATAAAGAACCTGATAGACAAAATTTTTATACTTTAAACTATAGTGAGAAAGAGATTGATATTGATGGAGATGGGCAGATAGATACATTTATATACTCACCTAAATATATAAATAAAAAGGTTATCACAGATAACTACCTTTATATTGATGGAAAAAATATTAGTAATGAGGGTGTGCATAAGAAGAAAATATATATAACAGTTGAATTGAGGGAGGGGTAAGAAGTGATAAAAATAATATGGATTTTACTTTTTACCTTAACTTTTTCTTCAGGATATGCTGAGATTAAAATGAAAATAGTTGAACCTTTGAGATTTAGAAATATAAATCACACTGAACTAGGGAAAAATCAAGTTGTAGCTATCTCGCATGTTGAGATATATACGACTAATAAAGAGGAAGATTTAGGAAAAAGAATATCTTTTAAGTTTCCACCATATATAAATATGACAAATAGAAGAAAATGGATAAAGGTTGAAAAGGTTGGAATGGATAGAAAAGAAAATTTTATTGTTCTAGAAAGAGAACGTGAGCTTGTCAAATTTTACGCTATATTAGATAGACGTGAGCTAGATAAAGGTGAGGAAATAGAGATTATAGAGGGAGAATATGTCGGACAACTTCCGATTGTTATGGGAGTGTATACTAAATCTTTGAATAGAGTAGAGTTAGAGAAAGGGGAGGGCCATGATGCTACTACAAAAGATTAAGAGCTTTCAAAGGCTCTTTTTTATTATAATAGTAATTTTTTATTCGGTATTATCTGTAACATCTTTTGCAGGTGCTCTTGATGAGGGGGAAGTTGGAGAGAAGATTGCACCTGAACTAGAAAAAATTGAATCATTAGGAAGAAAGCCTAAAGCAGAGTTGAACATAGAGATAACAAAGATAAAAAGTGAATCTTTGAATGAGGTATACATAGATAAAAAAAATAAAAATATATATGTTGATTTTTCAAAAAAAATAGAAAACTCAAGATTGAAAGCAAGAGCAGTTGATGAGGTAGAAAAAAAATATAATATATATGTGAGTCCAAAAATTCAAAGTTATGGGGAGGTAGTGAAAGGAGCTGCAAGAAAAGCCAGAAGCAATAATTCTAATTCAATAAATTATGAGATAGCTCAATATGGTGGAAAAGAAGTGTTGAAAATCCCATATGAAAATGAACCGGAAAATTTATATATTACAGTTATGAATGAAGCAAACACTGAGATATTAAAGATTTATAGTTTGGATATAAAACTAGCTAAAACAACGACAGTTACAGGAAGTCTAATAGAGGAAAAGAGTGTTATAGTTAATTTAGAGGGTGGAATAGAAAACTGGCAAGATTCAAAATTTGTGTTTACTTTAAATGGAGAGCTAACGGAGATGTGGACGGGATCATCAGGAGATAGAACTGAAAATGTAGATATAAGTAAGGTTCAAATTATAAAAAAATCTGGGTTTGTTTCAAATAGCGATGGATTTATAAACTCTTTTAAAAAAAATGTAAATATCTCTTTAAAATCTTCGGGAATGAGTAGAGAGGTATGGAAAGGGGATCAGGTCAGTGATGAAGCAAGATTTCAATACTCAACGACTCACGATAATGATGAGTTAGGAATTAAGTATTTAAATGATGGAAATTTCGTTTTTTTCTTTAGTAAGATTAAATCAACAGGAAGAAAGAGTTATGTGATAGATATAGAACATATCGAGACAGAAACAGGTAATAGAAAAAAACATACATTAATTATAAATAGTAATGGGGAATCGGAGAGTATTCCAGAGTTTGAATACTCAAAGAGTTTAGATTTAGGGGATATAATAATTAGAGAAGATGGTAGCGTAGAAGTTTATAACTCTTGGATTGAAATCAATCAGAAATCAATAGCACCAGAATTTTTTCCAGTTATAACAATAAATAAAGCTGATAAATGGAGTTTAGAGAGTAATCAGCCTTTAATACCTATAGATGTAAAACCAATGGGAAGTTTTAATTTGAATGGAACATCTTTAAAAGTACCAATTACAATTAGAGAGACACCATATCAAAGTAAGCAGAAGTTTTTTATATATAATAGAGGTGCATCAACAACAGAAAATTTAGGTATAGGTGGATTCACCTCTTTAGGTGAGGATGCTAGTTCTAATCGAGTCAGAGGAGACTTTGTAGTAAATTTTACAAGTGATATAATTTCAACAATATTGAAATATGCTTCAACTAAAACTGAGAGTAAAGTTAAAATTCCTTGGGAGGAATCACTTGATAATAAAATCTATTTGCTAAAGGGGGAACAAAAAAGCTCAGGAAATAGATTTGTGATTTCTGCAAAAAATGAGTTAGAAAGATTAGAGTTTCCAAATGTATACGTGGTAAAGGACACATATGCAGATAAAAAATCTTTAAATATAAAATTTAATAATCCTGTTCCAAAAGCTTCGGGAAATTTAACAGGAACTTTTGATATATTCAAAAATGGAGATGTGGCTCCAAATAATATGGCTATTAACTTAGCGCACCCTAACTCTTTAAATGTTACAGGGATAATTGATGGATGGAACGGATATAGCGACGTAAAGAGTGTTCATACAATAAAAACCTATTTAAATGGAGTTTTTTATAAAGAGATTAGAACAGATTTAAATGGTCATTTAAAAGAGGAGATTGAAATAAATTCAGGTGAAAATACATATGTTTTAATGAAAGGAAAAAGCTCTGCATTGGCAGTAGGATTGAGAAAGTGGGGACTTCGAAAAGCTAGTGATAGAATCGAACTAGAGCATTTAAACTCATATGGAAAGATTCTGAGTGTAGATAGATACAATGTTGAAGTTGCTGAATTTACTCCTAGAACATATCTAAATGAAGATGAATCGACATTGATTCCTCAAATAGAGAGTGGAACAAAAACTTTAAATGTAGCTGGAAAAATTAATGAAACTACAGTTTATTTGGGAACTTTAGGGCTTGAAAATTATGATAAAGAGATTACTAAAACATATGGAGATAATGTAGGAGTCAGAATAGAGGTGACTTCTTCAGAGTTGATTTCAACTACCGGGAATATCAGGGGAAAACTTTTATTCTCAGGAGACAAAAGTACTCTAATAAATCCAAAAGAGATTGAAAGTCTTAGATTTGTTCTTTCGACAAACAGTGGCGAGATTAAAGAGGGTACAGTTTATACTTTTGAAAATGTAAAAATATCAATAAAAGCTACTCCTACAACAGGAGTAAAAGAGGAGATTATTGTCAATAGATTAAAATTAAAATGGACAGATTTAGCAGGTGGAGATTTAAATGTAATGGCTTATACATCAACAATTAAAGATTTGGAAATAACGGATAATTATGTAGGGAAAGTTCCAAATCTTTCAGGAATATTTAGTTTGATGCAATATGGAACGTTTGACAGAGTCGCAAATATTATCCCTGCTATAGGTTTAGGTGACGAAAGTAGATGGTCGGTTAATAGAGGTACACATCAAACAGAAACGTGGAGATCATCCTATGTAGCGGAATATGAATCACCGAGAAGAAGGGAAACCTTCCAAGTAAAACCAGAGTTAGTTGATCCAAAAGTTGAAAGCGGAACAAGTGCAAAAGCGTATCTATATTCTCAAAGAACGACAGATAACAAATTGGTAACAGTGGCTTCATATACGTTAGCTCCAAATCAATCAGCTTGGGAGAGAGTTACAACTGGATTGAATATAGATATTTCGACAGAGATATTAGAAAATTTACAAAAAGAAGCGAGAGAGATTTCAGGAGCAAGAGTTGAGTTTAAACCAAAACCTGGAAATAATAATAAGGTTGCTTTTATAATTGGAAGAAATGAAAGTAGTCGAGATTTTAGAGTGTATCTGCCATTGGATTCGAGTATTCCAGCAACAGCAACAAGAGTGAAATATATGGATCTTCCAAAAATAGTTATAACAAAAGATGCTTTGATAAAAAATGTAGATTTGTTATTTAATGGTGAATATAAAAATGAGAAGATAGTTGCTACAAATTCAAATACAATTATACCTACAGGTGTAGAGAAAAATATATTTGAAGATAGGGCACTACTTGGATTGAAATATAAACATAAAATTAGAATAACATTACCAAATGGTGAGAGTGTAGTTAGGGAAACTGACAATATAGGAGCACTAAAAATTGAAAATTTAAAAATTGAGAAAAATCAAAACTCAACAGAAGTAAATCTAAATTATAGTTCTGAAAAAACTGAGATGTGGTTAACAAATATAAATGGAAATGAAAGTTATAATATTTCAATAGAGCATTTAGATCCTTCAGGAGATGCAAGAAGAACTTATAATGTAAAATTAGAAACGAAGAAAAATATAGAAAGCATAAAAAAAGGAGAGATGGATTTGATTATTAGCTCTAGATACAATCCTGCCCAATCCTCCTCTGTAGTAATTGGAAATTTAGAGATTAGGTATCCAAAAGAAACTTTAGACATCAAACTTTTATCAGGAGATTATCCAGAAAAGTTGAGTGAAAATGTATTTATAAATGAAAATGCAATCGAAGGATTAGTGGGGAATAGAATTACCTTAGCAAATGGAACAATAGTAAAAATATTGAGGCTTGAAAATGGGGATATGGAGTTAAAACCTCTTTTCTGGACAAATAATAAGGTAGATAGGTTGACAATAATCTATAGAGATAAGAGTGGGAAAAAATTAGGTGAATATGTGATAAATATAAAATCTCCAGAATTTTTTGTTGCAGCTATAGGTGAGTTGGATTTTGGAAAAATACCTAAAAATCATAGAGATATAAAAAAAGGAACGAATATTGAGCTTTGGTATAACTCAGGAACTATAAAAGCAGAGTATAGTATAGATGTAGGAGGAGCAGCTTCTGAACCAAATACACTTTACTTAAATGATGAAAAAACCTTAGTCGTGAAAGACTTAAAGTTGGGACCAGAAATAATAGATACGAATGAAAATAGAAAAAGAACACTTTATTTAGAAGGAAGGATACCAGAGGTAAGTAATGTAGAGTTGGGAAAATATCAAAAAACTATAGAGATATTGATACACTTGAAATAAAAAATGATAATTTTTAACAGCAATCAAAGGATTGCTGTTTTTTTTATTTTGTTAAATTTTTCAAAAATAATGAAATATAAAAAAGGAACGAAAGAAAACAAAGAGAATAAAAATTGAAAAGCACGAATATATAAGGAGGAGCTATGGGGACGACGGGGACACAAAAGCATCGGTATTTACTATTTTTAATATTTTTATTAAATTCAATTTTCTTATTATCAGCACCAGTAATAGAGATAACAAAAGTAAATTTATCAGGAGTTCAACAACTACCCAATTATGATACAGGAGAAACAATAAGATTCAAAGTACGAATAACTAACTCTTCAACAACAGATGAGTTGAAAAATATAAAAATAGAAGCGCCGCTTAGTGGAATAACTTCAGCTTTGGATACTGGAGGAACTGGAGCGGCTTTTTCTACTTTTGTAAATCAAATCAGTAGTTCTAGTCCGGGAGCTAATCCAGGATCGATTCCAATCAATGGAGATTTCTCTGTAAATGGGGTTGATATTCCAGCAGGGGGATATGTAGAGTATTTTGTAAGGGGAACAGTAAATTCCTATGTAAAAGATCCTTTGACACCAGTTGTTACGGTCACAAATACATCTTCAAACAGTATTTTAGGGACAGGAAGCGTTACTTTGACAAGAGTTCCATATACTTATACAATTGGAAAAACATCGACGAATACTTACTATGAAAAAGATGGAACAGTTAGCTATAAGATAACTGTAACAAATACAAGTACGAGCACAACAATAAAAGATTTTAGAGTGGATGATATTTTATCTACAGATCTTACAGGAGCTACCATAACTGCTACAAGTACTGGAGGAAGTAGTGCCGGAAGCTTTTCTCCTTCTGGAGATTTAATTGCAACTGGAATAACGATAACACCGGGAAGTAAGGTTGAGTATACGATAACAGCAAATGTAAAACCAGGAGTAATAGGACCAATTCAAAATACAGCAACATCAACTGTAAGAGCTCAAACAGAAAGCTCAAATACAGTCACTTTAAACTTAGCAACATATGATTTCAGTATTCAAAAAACATCGACACCAACAAACTACACACCAAATGAAAATTTAACATATAAAGTAAGAGTTCAAAATAACTCTTCAACAGTAGGAATAACAAAAATGAAAGTTGAAGACATCTTATCGACATTGACGGCTACAGCAGCAGATGGTTCAACAAAAGCCGTATTTGCTCCGGGGACAATAACGGTTACAGCCACTGGAACAGGAGGAAGTAACGCTGGAACATTCAATCCAACAGGAGATTTAACAGCTACAAATGTCAGCATATCTCCGAGTTCGTATGTAGAATACACAATAATAGGAAAGGTTAATTCAGATATAGTAGGACAAATTTCTAACACAGTGAAAGCTACAGATAGAAATGGAGTTGAAAAAACAACAGCTTTAAATACGACATCTGTTCTTCCAACAATGAATTTAACTAAAACTCAAAATAAAACAACATATAGACCGGGAGAAACAATAATATACACAGTTACAGTTGAGAATACTGGAACAGGAATAGCTTCAAACTATGTTGTAGAAGATTTATTGGCAGGAATTTCTGGAAATATAGGAAATACAGGGATAACATCTGCAACAGATTTAACTTCAGGATTATTAAAAAGTTGGACTGTGAATGCGGCTTTAGGAGCAGGGTCAACTAAATCAATATCAACAATAGTTTCAAGTGGAGGAACGACAACTAATACAAATCTATTAGATGTTGTAACTGTTTTTCCAGGAGAGAAAATAGTATATACAATAACTGCAGTAGCAAAAGATTCAGCAATTAGTAATATAGTGAATACCGCAAACTTGAAAAAAAATGCAGTCACAGAAAAAACAGCGACGGTAACTGCAACACCAGTAGCTTTAGCAACGAATTCGACAGCGGTTATAACAAAAGTTCCAAATCAGATAGAGTATAAACCAGGAGATATAATAACTTATACAATTACAGTGACTAATCCAAATAACAACTTTATGAATAATCTATCTATAAAAGATGCAATTACTTCTATATTAGCTGAGCAAGTAAATGGGACTTCAGCTCCTGCTTTTGATAGCTGGGATCTTTCTGTTATAAGCACAACTGGAGTAGGGACAGTTCCGGGAACACCTAATACGACAAACAATACAGGAGATTTACTTATAACGGCTGATATTGGAGCTAATGGAAGTATTGTTTACGAGATAAAAGCAAAAACTAAGTTGTCTACAATAGGTTTGATTCAAGATACAGTTACAACTGGTGGAGATAATGTTCCAGAAACAGGACCAGGAGTAAAGATGTCATCACCAATATTAGAAGTTGCTAAAAATGTAAATAGTACTGAGTATGTTCCAGGAGGAACATTAGTTTATACAATAGATGTAGATAATCCTGGAGATGGATATGCAACAGGAGTAAAAGTAGAGGATAAATTGAGCACAATAACTGCTTTACTTATTGATGGAACGACAGGACCAGCATACCAATCATGGAATATAACATCTGCAATTTATGATATCAGCAGTGGTTCACCAGTTTTGGTTACAAGTTCAAGTGAGCCTTCAAATGCGGGAACATATTCTCCTACATCGGATTTGAATATAACTAATGCAATCTTAGGGCCAAATAGAAGAATAACATATACAGTTACAGCAGTATTGAATCCAAAGGCGAAAGGAAGTATAAAAAACTTAGCAACTGTAAATGGCGCTGTATATTCCGATAAAGGATCATTAACGAGAGAATCAAAAGTTAATATAGCAAAGAGCACACCAACAGTGACGTATGCAGCAGGAGGAACGGCAACTATTCAATATGAAGTAGTTGTTAGTAACTCTGGAACAGCAGGAGTAGCATTAGGAGTAAAAGTAGAGGACAAAATTTCAGCAATTCAAGGAGTGCTTTTAGGAAGTGGAGCTTTATCAAATGCTTTTTCAAGTTGGACAATAGCAACTCCTGTTTTAAATGGTTCAGAGACAAAATCAACAATAACATCGAGTTTAAATAATGTAGATTTGAATGATACAGTAGATATATCTCCAGGAGGATCGGTTAAATATGTTATTACAGCAACTTTAAAATCTCCAACTGCCACAGAGATTTTATATGGTACAATAACGAATACAGCAAAGGCAGATACTTTGACGGCTTCAGCAACAACAACACCAAAGCTTCCGAGTTTATCTACAACGAAAACAGCCCTTGTGAATACATTTGTTCCTGGTTCACCGGTGTCGTTTAAAATTACAGTGACAAATAATGGAGATGGATATGCAAATGATGCAATAATTAAGGATATTATAAATTCAACGTATTTTGAAAATATTATAATAACAGGAACTGCAGTAGGATTAGGAACAACTACAGGGATTTCAGGTTCGATAAATACAAATTTAAATGCAACTGTGGATATAGCTCCAGGCGGAAAGGTTGAATATACCGTTGTGGCAACAGTGAAACCTTCTCATACTGGAAATACTGTATCAAATACAGTGGAAGTAACGGATACACAAAATAATTTAACAACAACAACATCGGCAACAATAACAAAAGTTAATGGTGCTGGAAGTTTAATTGATTTTATAAAAAGAAGTGATTCAACTACTTTTGAACCAGGAGGAACAATAACATATTTTATAGATATCAAAAATAAATTAGGAGTCCCAAGAGAGGTTACGGTAAAAGATTTGATTTCTAATATAAAAGCAACTTATGCAAATGATTTAAGTCAAGAAAATGTGACAGATTTATTAAATCAAAATGCGTTTACAAGTTGGATTATATATAAAGGGGAAAATAATAGTAATCCAAGTACTACTTTTGGAAGTCCATCGACAGATTTAAATGATACAGTAACAATTTCTGCTAATTCAACTATGACATATAAGATTGTTGCTGTTGTAAATGATAGAGTTGTGACACAACAGCTAACAAATGTTGCAACTCTTTTAGAAGGTGCTAATCAAATAGGAACAAGTTCAATTCAGCATAATATTGTTCCACCAGGAGGAGGTATAACTAGAGAGGTAGATAAGGCGACATATATTCCAGGTGTGGATAAAATAAAATATACAATAACAGCAGCATCAACAGGACCAGGGTATCAAAATAATCTTAGTATAAGTGAACTTATTAGGGATTTAACAGTACCTTTAATAGATGGAACTTCAGATAATCCGTTTAAAGATCCCGTGACAGGTGCATATAATTTTACTGTAAAAAAAATAGTAACAGATGAAACAGATGGAACTGAGCAGGTATTTACAGTAGGAATTGCAGATAATCAAAATTTAGTGGGAACTGTAGATATAAAACCTGGAGAGAAGCTTCAATATGTGATAGAGGGATTAGTAAGAAAGGATGCTATAGGAACTATAAATAATAGTGGACTTATAACAGAACCTTTCAGACATAACTTACAAAATACTAAAAGTGTAACTCCAAGCAAATATCAACCGGGTCAATATATAACATACACAATTATTTTGAGAAATAATAGTAATGGAAATGCAAAAGATATACCTGTTGTAGACAATTTCAGTACTATAACTGTTTTAGATTCTACAGGAACGGTAATAACACCAGCGTTGACAGATATAACAGTAGATTTAGTTAATAGTAGTGCTGTAGGTTATAAAGCCAACTTAGGAAATCCAACTATAACTAACGGAGTTTTAAACGCTACTCCTGATATTCCAATAGGAGGAGTAATAACATATAAAATTAAAGCGAAAGTAGATGACAAAGCTGTAGGTTTTATTACAAATACAGCTGTTGTAGATGGAGATGCGGTTTCAAATCAAGTTGGACCATCAACAGATAAACCAGAGATAAAGAAAGAGGTTTTAAAATTCTATAAACCAGATGGAACAACAGCTATTACAAATAGATATATGCCAGGTGGTTATATAGAGTATAAGGTAACACTGAAAAATACAGGAACAGGAATTTTGAACAATGCAGTATTTACTGATGAGATTGGAGCAATAACAACAAGTTATGCAACAACAGGTGTTACAGGACCAGCATTTGATAGTTGGACAGTTACAAAACTTAGTCAAACAGGAGTTTCGACAGTTGCTGATATAAATAATACGATTCCTTTAGCTACTTTGATTCCAAATACCGCTGCGAAACCCAAAATAGAAGGATTGATGGACATTCATCCGGGTGGAGAGATTGTCTATGTAATTAAGGCAAAAATAAATGAGAATGCGATAGGTAATATAACTAATGTTGGAAGTTTGAATGGACTGAAGTCTTCGATTACTTCAACTATGCAAACAGCAACAATAAATCATACAAAACAAGCATATGAATTGGATGGAACAACGGTAAAAAATACATTCTATCCAGGAGATGATGTAGTCTATAAAATTAGAGTTGAAAACACTGGTTTAGGAACAAGTGCCTCAAAAACTTATAGAGATATAGTTGGAAATATAGTGGGAGAGATAGCAGAAACTACTGGATCGGTAGCTATTCCAACATCAAATGTTTTTGCAAGTTATACGGCAACATACACAACTTCTGGTGGGAATGTAACAACGGTCGGAACATTCAACACAACAATTGATTTACAAGGTAGTGTGACAATAGCTCCGGGTGGTTGGATAGAGTTTGTGATTACAGGAAAACTAAAAGATACAATAATTGGAAAGTTTACAAATACATCAACGTATGATACGAATACGAAGACAAAAGAGTTAACACCTCTTCCAACGACAATTACAGTTAATAAAACACTAACAAAATTAGGAACAGCGGATTTCGTAGCAGGAATGACTTATACTCCAGGAGATTTTGTAGAATATACAATAGAGATTGAAAATACTGGTAGAAGTTTTTATAACAATTTATCGATAGGGGATAATGTAGATGCAATAGTAACTAGTTTAACTGGAGATGCAACAGGAAAAGCTTTAGAAAATGTTGTTATTTCAGCACCTGTTGTTACAAATACAGTTTCTAAACCTGTGCTGACAGATATCAAAGCAGCGGCAGGAAATACATCGACAAATCTACAAGCTGAGGTAGATTTTGCACCTAAAGATAAGATTGTTTATAAGATAACAGGAAATATAGTGAAATCTGCTATAGGTGTTATTCCTGCGAATATATTAACTGTAGCTGGAACGAATTATCCTTCAGCACAGATAAATCCTAAATCTCCAATTATAACAACAAAGAAGGAGTTAATTGCGCCAGCAGACAAAATCTATGGACCAAATGAGGTTGTAGAGTATAAGTTGACTATTGAAAATACTGGTGAAGGATATGGAAATGATATAAAAATAGTTGATAAAATAAGTGATATAAAAACAACATTATTAAATGGGACTCAAGGTCAAGCTTTTGTTAACTGGACTATAACAAGTGTGATATCTCATACAGATTCAGCTTATAATGGAAAGACGATAGTTCAGAATGCGTTTGTAGATAATAACAATATAGATACAGAAGTAGATATAGCCCCAACAGGAAAATTAGAGATTACTATAAAGGCTACGACTTCAAGCTTAGCAGCTGGAGAGATAATAAATACAGCAAAACTAAATAATGAAGATAAATCTAGCGATCCTATAAATCCAAGAATAGCAACAGTTGATTTTAACAAACTACCATTGGTAAGTGGGGAAACAACGTATGTTCCAAATGGAGATATTGGATTTAGATTGTTTATAACCAATACAAGTGAAAATGCAATAGCAAAAGATATCAACATCAGTGATATTGTAAGTGGGATTCAAGTTCAATCAGCAACAGGAGGAACAGTTGCTGCATTCCAACCGGGATGGATTTTTGAAATAGTCAGTGTAAGTGGAGATACAACAAAGTATTCTACAACTGGAATAGGATCTGGAGGAGATATAACAGCTGGAAAGATAACGTTAGCACCAAAAGAGATTTTAGTTGTAAGAATAAAAGGAAAAGCCAATAACTTGGCGGTTGGAAATATAGTGAACACAGCTGATGCAAGCTATAATGGAACAAATTTAGGTCCTAAGACAGTAACTTTAACACCGAAAGCTGGGATTGCAGATTTAACAAAATCAGTTAATAAAGTTGAATATACTCCAGGTGGAAAAATATTATATACAATAGTTGTAAAAAATACTGGTGCTGGGTATTTAAATGATGTTTCTATAGTTGATGATCTATTAAAAATAGAGACAGATTTAGCCAATGGAACTAAAGGTCCGGCTATAACAGCTATAACGCAGGTTACGTTCTCGAAATTAAATGCAGCAACTACGATAGCAAGAGATTTAAGTTATACAGATGGATATAAGGCGACAGGAGATATTTATCCAGGAGATACTGTGACAATTGTACTAGAAGCAACTGTAAATCCATTAGCTGCTGGAACTATTATAAATGTTGCAAATGTTAAAGATTCAACAGGAGCAATATTGGATACAGATACAAAAACGGTGTCACCTTTACCAGCAAATTTAAAGATATTAAAAACTGTTGATAAAACTACATATGTATCAGGAGATACTTTGACTTATAAAATTATTGTAGGAAATATAGGAACAGGATGGGCAAACGGAATCAAAGTTACTGATGAGATAAGTTCAATTATATCTAAAGTAGGTGGAAGTGACGTTCCTGCTTTTGAATCGTGGACAATATCTTATGCTCCATCAGCAGGAAGTGGGCAGGTAATTGTATCAGAACAGACATTCCCTCTGACAACACAAAACTTAAATGCGAGAGTTTCTTTAGCTCCACAATCTGGAGTTGAATTTACAATAGTAGCTAAATTAGTTGACAATACAACGGGAGATATAAAAAATATAGCAAAATATCAATATGACCCAACAAATCCTACTAACCCAGGAACAATACCTGTAAGTAGTAATGAAGTTGTGACAAAGCCTCAAGTTATACCATTACAAATAACGAAGTCTCAAAGTAATCCAAGAGAGCAGTTAGGAGATGCGACAGCAATACCATCAGCTTCTAACTATGAGATTGGGCCAATAAAGTATTGGTTGAGTGATATAGTATATTATAGAATTCAAGTTACATCAGGAGCTTCAGCGGTAGATAATGTTACAATAAGAGATAATTTAAAAGATGTTCTTGTATTCGGAAGCGGTGGAAGTAATATACCTGCATTTTCAGAATGGAGTATTCAGAGTATAAACTATTCTGGAGCGGGGATAACATCACCGATATCATCAATACCAGCTGTAGGATCTACAACAACAGCTTCAAATATTTCGGTAACAACAAACTTAGGTTCGAATCAAACAATGACAATAATAATAAAGGCTAAAATAACAGCAGGAGATGTAGCGAATGCAAACTTCCCACAAGCTGTTATAAAAAATACGGCATCATTAGAAACATTAGTGAGTGGAAGTAATGTAGTTCAAAATTCAAATGAGGTTGTATTTACACCTTATCCACCAGTTTTAGAAAGAGATAAGGTAATAACGAGTATAAATGGAGTTCCATATACAGCAGGTATGACATATGAACCGGGGGATATAGTTGTTTATACGTTGAGTATAAAAAATATATCAGGAGGAGTAGCAGATGATGTAATAATAAAGGATAACATTTCATCTGTAGTGACAGAGCTTGTAGGAGGAGTAGTAGGACCAGCATTTTCGAGTTGGACAATAACAGTTGACAAATCACCAGCTGCAAAGATAACTCCAGAATCATTTGCTTCGAACACTAATATAGATGCACTAGCAGATTTAGGACCAGATAAATATGTAAACTTTATTATAAGTGCAACTGTTGCCTCTAATGCAATAGGAACGATATCTCCAAATATAGGGATTGTAAACGGTGAGGATGATCCAACGCCACCAATTCCGCCGAAAACACCAACAACTCCAACGTTAATAAAAACAATTAAACAAGGAAGTGTTTTTACTCCAGGTGGAACAATTATTTATGAGGTAAAGGTAACTAATCCAAATGAAAAGTTATGGTTAAATGATGTCAATGTACTAGATTCTATAAGTAGCATAAAGGCTTATGATTTAAATGGAAATTTAGTTCCGGCATTTAAATCAAACTGGACAATAGGAAAAGTTGATTTAGGAAAAGGAACTTTATTTACTAATACTTATCCAAAATCAAATGTTGATTTAAACGAAACGATGGACTTAGCACCAACAGATGTTGTTACATTTACAATCACAGGAATAGTAAATGACAACATAGTTGGAGATATAGTCAATAAAGCTTCTGGAAGTTATATATTTAAAAAAGAGGTTAAACCACTTCCAGAAACAACGGTTACTTCAACAACAAATCCAGGGGTTGCTAAGATAACGAAAGTTCCATTTGAAGAGTTTTATATCCCAGGAGGATCAATAGGATATGATATTACAATAGAGAATACATCATCAACAAACTTGATAAACGATTTGAAACTTACAGATTTAATTAGTGGAATTACAGCCTCAAAGATAGGAGAAGCTAATCCAGTAGCGGCATTTAAGCCTAATTGGACAATTAGTTATCAAGTGATAGGTGACACAGTAAATACAAATACGACTGAAATTCCTTCAACTGGAGATATAAATAATATTAATCTAGATATAGGGAAATCAACTAAGATAATAATTAGAATAAGAGGTGTGGCTGAAGATGGAATTTATGGAAATATATTAAATACAGCAACATATACTTATCCAGATAATAATCCTAATAATTCAGCAACAGCTACAATAAAACCAAGAGATCCAGAGGTTGTATTGAGAAAAACTGTAAATGTTCCAACGTATGGACCTACAGATTTGATTCTTTATACAGTTGAACTAGAAAATATAGGAACAGGACCAGCTATAGGAGTAAAGCTTTTAGATGAAATAGGTTTAATCACAACCGATTTAACAGGAACGCCAACAACTGGAAAAGCCTTTAGCTCTTGGGAAAGAGAACTGACATCAGTTCCAAATACATCGGTAATAACTTCAGAAACAATAACAGCTGATGCATATTCTGCAACCTTAAATATAGCTCCAGGAGATAAAGTTATAATAACCTTAAAAGGAACTTTAAATCCTAAAGCTTATGGAGAGATTAAGAATATAGCTTCGGGAAGCTATAGAAATGGTAAAAATGAAGAGATAGCATTGACAGCTAATGCAATTACAAAAGGAAAGGCTCCTCAACTATTTATAAGAAAACAGATAGATAAAAACATATATGAAGATGGAGATACATTGATATTTACTGTTTTACTTCAAAATGGAGGATTAGGATGGGGGAATGATGTTATAGTTCAGGATAAGATAACAGAAATAAAAGATGATTTAGTAGGGCAAGCATTTGAATCTTGGACGATAGAGATTCAATCGTCGTCTCCACTATCATCAGTTTCACCAAATCCGATAGCACCGACTACAAATTTAGATGTTTTAGTAGATATAGCTCCATTGAGTCAGGTTAAGTTTACAATTACAGCTAAGCTAGCACCAAATGTGAGTTCAACAATAAAAAATACAGCTATAATGAAAGAAAAACCAGATGGACCTGAAAAGCCAAGCGAAGAGGTAGTTGCAAATCCATTAACTGGAAATATTTCAGTCATAAAAAGTGTTTTAGAAGCTAAGTATACTCCAGGAGAAAAGCTAACTTATGTCATCGAAGTAAAAAATAGTGCGAATATTTTAGCTAGAGATGTTCTTATAAAAGATTCTTTAAATGGGTTAGATGTAACTACAAACTTAGGGCAAGCGATAGATCCATTTACTACATGGAGATTGTTGAGTATTTCAGGAAGTGCAGGAACACTTTATACTTCAGCAATACCAGAACCAGGAGCAGCTCCGGGAATTCAAGATTTAGAGGTGAAAACAAATATAAAGCCAGGGGAAACAATAACGTTAACAATAGAAGCAGATGTTTCCGCAGGAACAGAAGAGAAGGGAGTGCCGGTAGGACCTCTAGAAAACAAGGTTACAGTAACTTATCTTGAATCAGAAATATTTGATACTGTTCAGATTTTACCAGGAGATCCAAAAATAATTATAGATAAAAAAATTGTGTCATTAGCAGGAGCAGATTTTACAGGACAAAAATATAAATCTGGGGATGAGGTTGTATATGAAATAACAATTGAAAATACTGGGGCTGGAATGGCAAGTGATGTTGCTATAGATGATATAATCTCTTCTATGACAACAGAATTAGCAGGTGGAATAGTTGGACCAGCTTTTGAGACGTGGACAATTGATATATTTAAAGATAAAGCCACAACTCTTATAACTCCGGCAACACTTGATCCAAAATCAGATATCGCTTTAAATGCAGATATTGATGTTAATGGTAAAATTGTTATAACAATTACAGCAAAGATAAATTCAAAGGCTGTAGGCGTTATACCTAAAAATATTGTAACAGTTCAGAATGTAAAAAAAGATACACCAGAGATTGATCCTGAAAAAGGTGAGTTATCATTTAAGAAAAAGATACTAGAAGGACAAAATTATACTCAAGGTGGAACTATAAAATATGAACTAAGAATTATAAATAAAAGTGCAACGTATATAAATGATGTTAACTTTAGAGATGAAATTTCTCTGATAGAAGCGAAGGGATTAAACGAAAGTTTAGTACCAGCTTTCCTGTCTTGGACGGTAACAAGAACTGATAATAATACAGGAACACAATATACTCAAGGAGAAAGTTTGGTTACGACTGATATAGATACTCAGATTGATTTATCTCCAAATGATACTGTTGTTTATACAGTTACAGCAATTGTAAATGAAAACGTCGTTGGAGAGATAGAAAATATAGGGTATGTTGATTATATAGGTCCAGATGGAGTGGTAAGACTAGAAGAGAAAGTTATATCTTTTAATACACCTGCAGAGGTTAAAGTAGAAAAAGAACCTATAGTTACAGAATATGTTCCAGGTGGTGAAATTGGATTTAGAATAATCTTGGAGAACACATCTGAAATTAGTGTCGCAAACAATATAGTAATAAAAGATATTGTAAGCAGTATTGTGGCCAACAAAATAGGTGGAGGGACAACAGGTGCCTTTAAACCAGATTGGGTTATTACAGCTACTTTAAGTGGAGATATATCGAATTCAGATATAAATAGCTTAACAAGTTTAGATGTGGGTGAAGATATTGATAATCTCGTTATAGATTTAGGAAAGAAAACTAAAGTGACAATAGATATAAAAGGATATGCAGCAGATGATATTTATGGAGATATTTTAAATACAGTTTCATTTGATTATCCAGAGGGGCAACAAACGGGGAAAGATGATGCTGTTATAAAAAATACTCCATCAAAAGCGGAGTTATCAAAACAAGTAGATAAAGTTCAATATAATTCAGGAGAGCAGTTAGAATATACAATAACTATAAAAAATACAGGTAAATCAGCAATACCAAACTTTGTATTGACAGATGAAATCGGGAAAGTTATTGGTGAATTATCAGGAGCGAGTACGTCTACAGGATTAGCTTTTGTGTCTTGGGAAAGAGTTAGTTTATCTGTACCAGATTCAACGTCTGTATTAGAAGAGGCGATTAAAAGTTCATTAGATGGAGATACATACAGTTTAAAAATTGATTTAGGACCAGAAGATGAAGTTGTGGTAAAGTTATCAGCAATAACAAAAACTAATGTTTTTGGTGAGCTGAAAAATATAGCTATTGGAAAATATCCAACAGTAGAAAATGGTCAGCCAAAAGAAGAAACATTGACTTCAGAGGCGATATCAAATGGAAAAGTTGGAGTGCTACAGTTGACAAAAACAGTAGAACCTATTCTTTATACACCAGGTCAGGAGGTACAGTATACTATTGTAGTTTCGAATTCAGGAGAGGGATGGGTTAGAAATGCAACTTTAAGGGATATGTTCAGTGAGATTAAAACAATAGTTTATCCTGGAATTGAAGGATTGGCTTTTGATAGTAGTAGCTTATCTGTGACTTATACAACAACAGAAAATGAAAATTCGGTTACTTTGATTGAGTCTAATCCAAATTTGATAGCGGATATTGATATAAAGAATGGAAGTTCGATAACATTTATTGCGAAAATTAAAGTATTACCTGAGGCAGTTCAAATGATAGAAAATATAGCAAAGTTAAGTGTGAAAGTTGGAGAGGGAGAGGAATTGATTGAAGCTAAAGCTAAGGTGTTTCCTAAACTGCCACAGATAACTTTAAAGAAAACAGTTGATGTTCAGACGTTTGAACTTTCACAAAATATTATCTATACAATTGTTTTAGAAAATATAGGTGATACAAATGTAGTTGGAATAGAAGGAAGAGATATCATTCAAGATATTAGAGCTATGAATAATCTTGGAGAGTTAGTATATCCGTTTGAAGCTGGAGGAACTATAACAAGAGTGATTGAACCTGCTGATTCAGTGAAGGTAACACCACAGGTTAGTGCAGAAGGAAATTTAACTGATAACTTAGATATGAAAGCTAAATCTAAAATAACTTATACAATTGAATTAAAAGTAAAAGATTCGATTGTTGGAAATATTGAAAATACAGTTAAAGCAAAAGTACCTAAGCAAGGATCAGAAGAGCCGACTGAGTTAGTAAGTACAGTTGCTTCAAATCCATTGAGACCAACGTTAGGAATAGAAAAGACAGTTATTACGGCGATTGAAGCGGATAATGGAATAATAAATGGAGAGGAAGTAACATATACTATAAAGCTGACAACGAATAGATCTGTATTCAATGTTCAACTTATTGATGAAGTTGTAGAACTGAAAAATGAAGCTGGAGAAAATATATTTAAACCAGATTCAATCAATTTAATTTCAGTTCAAGAAAATGGTGTGAATGTACCTTATACTGGAGATATAAATGGAAGTAGTTCTGAAATAAGAATTTCTAGAATAAATAGTGAGGCACTTATAGTTATAAAGGCGATAGTTAAAGACGATATAACTTTAAGAAGTGGAGAAGCGATTGATAATGTGGCAAGAGCGAACTACGACCAAGAAAATGACAATGTTTTCGATTTAGAAGCTCCAATAAAAGATAGTGCAGATGTAGTAGCGAGAGCACCAGAATTAGAGTTAACAAAAGTAGCAACACAAGATGAAATCTTATTAGGTGAAGAGGTAGAGTATACTATCAAGGTAAAGAATACAGGAGTAGCAAAAGCTACAAACTTTGTAATCGTTGACAATATATCTGAGATGACAGAGTTGTCAAACTCAGGTGTAAAAATACCGGCTTATACAGAATGGACAGTAACTGGAACAACAGGACCGAATTCGAAGTTAGGAACACTTCCAGCACCAAATACAGATATAAATATAAAAGATGCAGAGATAGCTCCTGGAGATACTTTGACCTATATAATTAAAGCTAAAACATCTCTTGATTTAAATGCAAAAGAGGTTAAAAATACTGTCAAGATAACTATACCAGGACTACCAGATAAAAAAGCAGAAGATGAGATTAAAGTTAAAAAACCTTTAGTTTCAATAGACAAAGAAGCTGGAGTACGAGAGACATCGGTTGGAAAATTTGTACCGTATAGTCTATTAGTAACAAATAATGAAAGCCAAATAATAAAAAATCTTTACATTAGAGATACTCCGCCAGCTGGATTTGAATATGTAGAAGATTCGTTGCAGATAGTTAAAAATGGAGAGAAAATAGGAACAATACCAACAACATACTCAGGTGATACAATAGTTATTGGACCATTTAACTTAGAAGCTCGAGAACAGATAGAGGTTGTTTATATAACGAGAGTTTCTGTTGGTGTAGTCAAAGGAGTTTATAAAAACGTTGCAGTTGTAACAAATGGTTCAGGAAAACCAGTTTCAAATGAAGATAGTGCAGAAGTAGATGTAGTAGAAGATCCTTTATTTGAAACGACAACTGTTATAGGGAAAGTTTTCCATGATAGAGACGGAGATGGAACTCAAGATGATAGTAGAGCAACAGGCTTAGTAGTGACTCAAAATATAAATGATAGCTCATATATTCCAAATAGTACTTACTATGTAATCAATGGAATTAGAAAAGCTATTCCGGATAGAAGTGTACCTCTGGTTAAAGGTGTTAAATTCAAAGAGACATTATATGGAAGAGATAGTGAAAAAGACGAGCTAGAAAAGAGTAAAGTTGAGATATTCGTCGGACTAAAAGATTTAAGCAGCTTAGGAGATATAAAAGTTGTAACGAATGAAGGGACAGATGTAACTTTAACAAAAGATAATAGAGTTATAACTAATCATAAAGGCTTGAAAGCAAAAGGAATGGTTTCTCAGAATATAGTTATTAGAAGAGAGATTTTAAAGAGAAGTACAAACAAAAATCCAGATAATAAAATCAACTATTATCAGAAGATAACTATTATAAATACAGGAGTAATTGAAGAAGGAATTCCAGGTGTTAGAATAGCAAATGTAGAAGGATTGGTAATAATTACTGATCAATATGGAAGATTCCATATACCAGAAGTTTCATCTAAAAAAGGTAAAAATTATATCTTGAAAGTTGATGAAGCAACTCTTCCTACAGGAACTATTTTTACAACAGAAAATCCAAAAGTTCAAAGACTAGGAACGACGATGATTAAATATAATTTCGGAGTAGTTTTACCAAGAACAACATTCGAAACGAAAAAAGATGGAACTAGACTTTTAAAAGTAAGAGTTTATCCAGGAGTTATTTTCTATGATAATTCAGATGAGATAAAACCAGTTGTTTATAAAAATCTTTTTGAAGCAATCCTAGGTAAAATAAAATCTAAAGATCACTTATTAGTTGAACTTAATAGAAGTGGAGATGAAAAGTTAGATGAAAAGAGAAAAGCAGCATTGGTAAAATCTTTAGAGGAATATCTAAAAAAGGAAAAGGTGAATGTAGAATTAGTTCAAACTAAAAAGGAGGGGAGATAAATGAGAAAGAACTTACAAAATAGATGGAGTTTATGCTTGATTTTATTGAATCTTATAGTAATCAAAGCAGATGCTCAAACGATTGAACCTCCAAATAGTTATGATGAATATGAGGTAATCGAAAGTTTCACTACTCAAAATTTAGAAGAGAAAAGTTGGAGTGACTCTATAGAGAATGTAAGGGGGGTTGAGTTCCAAAATTTGGGACTTGACTCACCTCTCTTAGAGGAGCAAGGGGTATCCGAAGCAGAAAAAACAATCTATAAAGGAAGAGTTTCTCTTCAGGATAGAGGTGGAATGGTTTACAGTATTGTAGATCCAATAGCTGTGGATGCAAAATTAAATATACTAACAGATTCATATGCTTTAGTTGATGGAGTAGGAAAACTTAAAGAATCAGTTCATTTTTATGTTTATTCAAATTATGAGAAAAGTATAAAAAACTATGAGGTTCGAATATATAAGGAGAGCGATTTTTTAAGAAGAGATCCAGTAGCTATTCTAAAAGGGGATAAATTTGATAGCAACACCCCTATTGTATGGGATGGAACTCTTGAAAAAGAGGATAGCTTAGAGGATGTCAAAAAGGTTTACTATGTGTTTAGAGTTTATGACTCGAAAGGTGTCTATGATGAAACAGATGTCAAAGCTATAAGCTTAGATGACATAGATATGAGGAGATTTAATGAAGATAATCAAAAAATAAAAGAAAAGGTTTATGGAACTAATGATCTAGCAATTAAAAATATCCCAATTGTAGGATCGAAGATAAGATTTTATGGAAGAGATATAGATCCAGATGCTATTATTAAAGTAGATGGGCAATTGATAGAGTTAGATCCAAGTGGTGACTTTATTTATGAAACAATCTCAGATGAGGAGTTGAAAGTGTACTCTGTGGAGGTTGAAAAGGATGGCAAGCAAGAACTTTACCCAATAGAGGTTGAAACTGTTAAAAATTATGAATACTTAGTAGCGTTGGCAGATTTTACATATGGAAAAAATAAAATCACGGGAAGTGATGCTATTTTAAAAAATGATCCTAGTTTTAAACCAAGTTATTATGATACTGGAAGGCTAGCTTTTTACTATAAAGGAGTAAAAGATAAATATAAGATAACTGCTCAAGCTGATACTTGGGAAAATGAGATAAAAAATATGTTTTCAGATTTTCATAAAAGGGATAACAGTGCAATTTTTAGAAAATTGGATAGACAATATTTACCATTTGACTACGGTGACGAATCAGAGCGTTATTATGATGTAGAGAGTGAAGGGAAGGCGTATTTAAGGGTTGATTGGGATAATTCTCAAGTCTTATGGGGGAATTATGAAACTGGTTTAGATACAGGATATTTTAATGATTACAACAGAAGTTTGTATGGAGCTAGAGCTGAGTATAATAGTTTAGATGTGAATAGTTTTGGAGATTCAAAAAATCATATAGAGGTATTTGCGGCAAATCCAGATACGAGTTACAAAAGAGATACATTTCTAGGAACAGGTGGAAGTATATATACACTTAGTGAGAGAGATATAGTTGTAGGAAGTGCGAAGTTAACATTAGAAATAAGAGATAAGAAGACAGGAAGAATACTTGGTAGGGGAACTATGACAGAGGGGTCTGATTATACAATTAATGAACTTTCAGGAAGAGTAATTTTATCAAATCCACTAAATCAAACATATTTTACAGAGAAATTTACAGATATAGTAAAAAACTCTCCAAGTGGAGAAAAAAATGTTTTTTTAATAGCTGATTATGAGTTTTATTCAACCGCAGATGATATCTCAAATATGACTGCAGGAGGAAGAGGAAAAAGTTGGATAACAGATAACCTTGGAATCGGTGGAACTTATGTTAAGGAAAATAGAAAAGGAAGTGAAACTGATTATGAATTGAAAAGTGCCGATGTAACTTTAAAGAAAAGTAATGGGACATACATAAAAGCTGAATATTCAGAATCAGAAGGGAATCAGTTAACAAAAAATTCAAATTGGTTTTCTTATAACGGAGGTTATGATTTTATACAACAACCGATTATAAAGGTTAATGGAAAAGGAGAGGCCTATTATATCGAAGGAAGTTTCTCACCAAATGATTATAGTGAAACATTTAACCCTGATGATAATCTTTTATTTTGGTACTCTAGAAAGGATCGAAATTTTTCAACAGCATCTGAAGCTAGCGGGATAGAGAAAGAGGAGATAGGAGTTAGAGCTGAATACAATATAGACGATAAGACATTAGCTTTTAGTGAATTATCAAGATATAAGGAAAGCGATTTTGATGATTTAGGAAAAGGAGAGGGATTCCAAGAACAAAATACTGTTTCGTTAGGAGTAACTAGAGAATTTACAGAGAGATTAGATATAGGAGTAGAAACACAGTATATTAAAAATTTAGAGGATGAGTCTGAGTTGATAACATTTAATAATGAAGACTTAGACAATGGAGAGGCTGTTTTATTAGCTACAAGAGTTGGATATAAATTTAGTGAAGAGTTAGAAGGATATCTAAAGTTACAATCTTCTGTCTGGAGAGATAAGGGCTATGGAGCGAATAATATGGCAACTGTAGGTGGGAAATACACACCTACAGAGAAAGTAGAGTTAGGAGGAGCTGTAAGTACAGGTAACAGAGGAGAGGCTGCAGAGCTTACAATAGGATATAAATATAGTCCAGATTATGAGATATATGCAGGTTATACTTTTGAAAATGAAGATGATTTGACGAGAGATTTAACGATTGGACAAAAGTTTCAATACAGTGATCGAGTGACTCTTTTCCAAGAGAATAGCATAATGAAAAACTACTCTGAAAAAGGGTTGTTACAAGGCTATGGAGTAGATTACGAATATCGTAAAAATCTCTTTGTGGGAGTTATGTATGAACGTGGAGATGTTGATATCTTAGATGGAAAAGTAACAAGAAATAATGTAAGCACAAGTTTAAGATATGAAGACGAAAAATTTTACTCAAAACACCGACTTGAATATGGAAGAGATTCTGGAGCAAGAAATTCATCTAGTTGGGGATTCATAAATAATGCAAAATGGAAGCCAACACCTGAGTATACACTATTTGGTGAGGCTAACTATGTTTCAGTAGATGGTGATACATATACGTTTAAAAGAGATCCGAAGGAATATATAACTCGAACTTTTGATGGAAACGATAAATTCTATGAGTTGGGGATAGGTTTTGGATATAGACCGGTATTCAATGATAGATTAAATTTGATTTCAAGATGGAATTATATTTATGATACGAGTGGAACAGGTATGATTGGATCATCTACAGATTATAATTTTAAAGCTCATCTGTTTTCATTTGAAGGGATTTACGATTTAAATCAAAGAATGAATATAGCGGCTAAGTACGCCATAAGAGAGGATCAAGTTAGATTACTTTCAGGTGGAGATTGGTATAGTAATACACTTAATTTATATTCAGTGAGATTAACTTATGAGATTATATATAGATGGGATATCTTTGCAGAATATCATTGGTTAGAAAGCAGAAAAACAGATGAAATAAAGCAAGGCGCTATCTTAGGTATTTATAGAGATATAAATGAAAATATGCAAGTTGGAGTAGGTTATAACTTTAGTAAATTTAGTGATGATTTGAAAGATTTACGTTATAAAAATGGTGGAAAAGACTTAGATTATGAAACACAGGGATGGTTCATAAATATAATTGGAAAGTTCTAGTAAAAAAATAGTAAAAAATTATCAAAAATTTGAAAATATTTGAAGAGGGTGATATAATGTTATGATAAAAAAATTAGGAGGAGTTTGTAAGTTGGAAGAAAGAATCACAATTACTATGTTTATTTTGGCCACTTTAATTTGTATGAAAGCCTATTCGAAAGAAGGAAATAATAAGGCTTCTATTCCTGTAAAGGTGAGAGCGGAGATTGTTGAACCGATTAAAGTAGTCGAAGTTGCTAAGGTGAGTGGAGATACTATACAAATAAAAGGAAACAACTTGAAAAATGCCGTAGTAAAAAATTCAAATAACATGACAGAAGGAAAAGATGGATCGCGTTATTATAAATTAAAAGATAAAAATAGTAAAATAATTGAAGTAAAAGTAGAAATATAAAAAAAATCCCACATTTAAGTGGGGTTTTTTTTATTTTATATTCAGTGATAAAACAATTCCTTTTCCTTCACCTTCAACCTTAAAATTATTTCCACAAACAATAGCAGTATCACCAGATTCTAAAAGATACTCGTTGTTATTTATATATATATGTTTAGTATTTTCTAAATTATAAAAGATATTGATAGCTTTATTAGATAATATTTCACCAGAAAGATTTTTATCAGTAATATGAAAAGTTAGAAGCTCTACATCCTCCTTAAAGATAAGGTTGAAATCTTCACTATCTTCTTCTGCAACACTTTTAGTGTTACTATCTCCTGAAAAGAATATATGAGACATAGGATTTAAAAGATATTCATTGCTATCTATCTCTAATTTTATGTGTCCTTTTAAAAGAATAAGAAGTCTTTTATAATTATTAAAATGTGTGAAAGTGTATGCTCCCTTATTAATTGTAGCTGTAGAAACTCTAAAGTTAAATGGGCTATTTAAAGTTGAACCATCAGGAAAAATATAAAGTTCTTTTGAAACTCCTCCAGCCCATGAAGATTCTTTTTGATTTTCTTTTCTAATAATTTTATAATCCATAGTATTCTCCTCCATATCTTGAAGTTATCTTACTACTTTTATATAGCTCATAAACTCCGAATAATCAAGAGTAAATTTAGAAAAATAAAAAAACTCTCTAAATTAAAGAGAGTTATGCTGTTTCAACCAGCGTGTTTCCATCTTTGAAAGTCTGGATAACACTATTATTTATATCAGTAGCTTCTAATCCTAAAATTATTAAATCTAGTAATTCGTCAATTGTTTTACCCTTTAGCAGTTCTTTTATATTTTCCTCTGGCATTATATTTTACACCTCACTAAAAAAGTTTTTAATTACACTATAATAATACAAAAATTTTACCGAATAGTCAAACAAAAAAGAGATTTTTTTTTAAAAAAATGTTATAATTTTTAAGCAAAATAACTTTTAATAGAACAAGAGGGTTGAGATGAAGAAGATATTATTACCAGTGTTAGTTATAATCTCTATTTTTATGATGGCGGTTTATTCACCAAAATTGAGTCAAGGCTTGAAAGGGAAAGCTAGATTCCCACAAGAGTTTGTACAGGGAGAGGTTGTAAAGGTTATAAAAGAGGATTTGATGAAGGATCCAGTTGTAAAAGGTAAATTTAGAGGAAGCCAAACTCTAGAGGTTAAAATACTCGAAGGAAAGTACAAAAATCAGGAATTCGTAGTTTATAACTCTTTAAGTGCACTACATAATGTGTATGCTGATCAGGGCTTGAAGGCAATATTCACTGTGAAAGAGGAAGGAACTAAACCAACGGTTTGGTTGTATAATCTTAAAAGAGATAGATCGATATATGTTTTAGGAGCTATTTTTATAGGAGCCGTAATTCTATTAGGTAGAATGAAAGGTGTGAAATCATTATTAGCACTAGCTTTTACAGGGTCTGTAATAATATATATTTTGTTACCGCTTTTATTTAAAGGAGTTGACCCTATTTCGACGTCAATACTACTTTCATCAATAATAATTGTTGTGAGTTTTTTATTGATAGGGGGCTATGATAGGAAAACATATTCTGCTATAATAGGGACGATATCTGGAATTACAATAGCAGGATTAATATCTTTTGGTTTTGGTAAAATTATGAGATTGAGTGGCTTGAATTTATCAGAGGGGCAGCAGCTGTTATATATAACAAGAGATTTCAGATTGCAAATAGAGGGATTACTGTTTGTTTCAATACTGATAGCATCATTAGGGGCTGTTATGGACGTGGCTATGTCTATTTCATCTTCGGTTAATGAAATCTATCAACATAAAAAGAGTCTAACGTCAAAGGAGTTATTCCACTCTGCAATGGAAATAGGAAAAGATATTGTTGGGACTATGATTAACACTTTAATTTTAGCTTTTGCGGGTGGATCGTTGCCACTGATGATGATGATATGGGGTTATGGAATGGTATATCAACAGTTTATTAATATACCAGCAATAGCTATAGAGATTGTCAACGCATTAGCAGGAAGTATAGGAATAATAGCAACTGTACCTGTAACAGCAGTTGTATCAATATTATTAATAAAAAGAAAAGGGGAGGAATATTAGTGAGAAGTACTAAGTTCTTTGTTTTAGGAGCACTTTTATCGTTAGCTTTAGTTGGTTGCGGGAAAAAAGAAGAAGCACCTAAAACAGCAACAAACACAGAGGTTAAGGAGTATTCTGAGAATAAGCTTAACTTAGAGAAAAAAGTTATAACAAAAGGAGAGGCGGGAGCAGAAGAGGTAATACTATCGTTTGCAGCGACATCTGACGTTCACGGAAGAATCTATCCATATGAGTATGGTATCGACTCTGAGGATAAAAGTGCAGGATTTGCTAAAACTTATACAATTGTAAAATCTTTAAGAGAGCAAAATCCAAATTTAATATTAATGGATATTGGAGATACTGTTCAGGATAACAGTGCTGAGTTATTCAATAACTTAGAAACACATCCAATGGTAGAAGCTATGAACACAATGAACTATGATGCTTGGATTTTAGGAAACCACGAGTTCAACTTTGAAAAAGATTTCTTATTAAGAAATGTTAAAAACTTTAAAGGATCTGTAATCTCTGTAAATATAGAGAATGAAGATGATGGTTCTAAGTTTGTATTACCTTACCAAATCTATGAGATAGAGGGAGTAAGAGTTGCTTTAATGGGAGGAATACCACCTCACGTTCCTATGTGGGAAGCATCAGCACCAGAGCACTTCAAAGGACTTACTTTTGAAGACCCTATGACAGCTGTAAAGGAAACTTTAGATGAACTAGAAGGAAAGTATGATGTACTTGTAGGAGCGTTCCACTTAGGAAGAAAAGATGAGTACGGAAAAACTGGAGTATTTGATTTAGCAGAAGCTTATCCTCAATTTGATTTAATCTTTGCAGGACATGAGCATGCTAGATATGTTACAGATGTAAATGGAACGACAGTTCTTGAGCCAGGAGCTTACGGATGGGGAGTTTCAAACGGAGAGATTAAAGTAGCTAAGAAAGATGGAAAGTGGCAAGTACAAAATATAGTTGCTAAAAACATTGAAACTAAAGATGTAGATGCTGATGCAGCTATGTTAGATCAATTTAAAAATGTTCATGATGAATCAAGAGCAGATGCAAACAAAGTAGTAGGAAAAGTAAACGCTAAGTTTATTGAAAAAACTGATTACATAACAGGTGAAGATAAAGTTACAACTATGCCAACATCTCAATTAGAAGATAATGCAATCATTGAGTTAATCAATGAAGTTCAAAACCACTATGCTAAGTCAGATGTATCTGCAGCAGCAGTGTTTAACTTTGATTCAAACTTAAATGCAGGAGATTTCAAAAAGAAAGATGTTGCGTTCATCTACAAATATACAAACACACTTATGGGTGTAAATATGACTGGAGCTAACTTATTAAAGTATATGGAGTGGTCAATGGATTACTACAATACAACAGAGCCAGGAGATGTAACTATATCGTTCAATCCAAAAGTTAGAGGATATAACTACGATATGTTTGATGGAGTAAACTATAAAGTTGATATTTCAAAACCAGCTGGAGAGAGAATAGTTGACGCTACAATAAAAGGAGAGGCGATCGATCCTGCTAAAGTATACAAGGTAGCTGTAAACAACTATAGATTTGGAACTCTTTTAAACTTAGGACTTGTGACAACTGAGGACAAGTATTATGACTCTTATGAAGAGTTACAAGATGGTGGAAGAATTAGAGACTTAATTGTTAGATATGTTCAAGAGAATTTAAATGGAGAGTTAACTCCAAAAGTTGATAACAACTGGTCAATAGTTGGATTTGATGAAAACGTTCCAGGAAGAGCGGAGATAATTGAAAAAATCAGAACAGGAGAGATAAAAATTCCTATGTCTGAAGATGGAAGAACTCTTAATGTTCAATCAGTAAACATTAATAGTCTATAATAGAAACAAAAGTAAAAAAGAGGAGATGTTTTTCCTCTTTTTTTTATTTACTTTTATGATAAATAGAGTTACAATAAAAGGGATTGTAAGAATTATGTATTAAATAAAACGGTATTTATATAAACTATGGGAGGCAAAATGTATCTATTAAAATTTAAGAAAAACTTAGTTGAAAAAGTATGGGGTGGAAGAGGGTTTGAAAAAACTTTAGGCTTTGATTTACCGACTGAAGAGTTGTATGGAGAGTCTTGGGAAGTTAGTTGCCATCCTTCAGGAATGTCTTATGTTGAAAATGGAGAGTTAGAGGGGCAATCTTTAGAAACGTTATTCCAAAAATTTGGAAAAGAGCTTGTAGGAAATGAAATAATAGATAAGTATGGAGAAAAGTTTCCTCTTTTAATAAAATATCTAGATATAAATGATAAGTTATCAGTACAGGTTCATCCAAGTGATGAGTATGCTTTAAGAGTAGAAAAAGAGTTTGGAAAAAGTGAAGTTTGGTATGTTATGGAAGCTAGCGAAGATGCTAAATTAATCTTAGGGTTGAAACCAGAGATTACCCCAGAAATATATAAAGAAAAAGTAGATAAAAAAGATTTTACAAACCTATTTAATGAAGTTAGTGTAAAAAAAGGTGATTTTATAGACGTTAAACCAGGAGTAGTTCATGGTACATTAGAAGGTTCTATTTTAATATGTGAAATTCAACAAAATTCAGATACAACATATAGAATATATGATTTTGATAGAGAAGTAAATGGAGTAAAAAGAGAGTTACATTTAGACAAGGCTATGGATGTTATAAAATTTGGAGAAGAGGTTGAAGTTAGCTCTGAATTATCAAGAGAAAAGATAAAAGAGCAAGATGCAACGATAGAAGAGTTAATAAGAGGAGAGTATTTCTCAATTGATAGATTGTTAGTAGATGGAAAGTTTACAGATGAGAAGTATAAAAACTTTAAAATATATTCAATGTTAGATGGAGAGGGATTCTTAGTAGCAGAGGATAAAAAATATAATGTCAAAAAAGGGGATACTTACTTTATTCCAGCAAATAAAGAAGTAGTAATAGAAGGAAAACTTGAGGTAATGAAAAGTTACATTTAGAAGCAAAGGGGGGATTTTATGTCAACAACGGCAATAACACTGCTGAAGATTTTATTGCACGGGGATATGCATATAGATGAGATTGGGAAATATATAAATTTGGATACGAACACTATAGAAAGAAATATGCAGACGTTAAATGAATATTTAAAAGCAAACGATATGAATGTAGTAAAAAAAATTAATAATATTTATAGTTTAGAAAATAAAAATGATGGGTTTGCAGATTTTTTTTCAAAATTAGATGTTTTGACTTCTGATGAAAGAATAGATATTTATTGTATAAGATTTTTATTGAAAGGTTATATTAATTTAGAAAAAGAAAGACAGCAAATGGGGGTTTCAAGAACAACGGCGATAAAAAATTTTAAGAGAGTTAGAGAACTTTTAGAAACGAATAAAATTTTTATAGAATCGAGAAACTCTAAGGGGATTTTCTTAAAAGAATCTAATAATACAAGGATAACTGAAATATTATGTGATAAATTGATGAGATTGTTTGCAGAGCGAGATTTTCTTTCTAAAAAGAGAAGAGAACTTTTAGAAGAGATCAATATACTTGATGAAAAAAGCTTTGTTAAAATCTATAAGGAGATTACAGATGTCTTTAAAATAAGAAAGTCAATATTTACATTTTATGCAATATACTCAATGGCTCTTATAGAAAAACATAAAGGTGTTTTGTGTTATGATAGCCCAAATATAGACACAAAAGAAAAAACTGAAGAGATAATGGAAAGACTTAATAACTTAAATAATTCAGTAGATATATCTGAAAACTTGAAAAATGCAATAGGAAGTGTTCTGTTGAAAGGTAAATACTATATGTCCTCAGATTATCCTATTGAGAAGCATTTTAGTAGATTTTCAAATAGACTTCAAGAGGTATTTGGAATGAATAACGATGAAACAAAAAGATTGGAGAATTATATTTTAAGTTATTTTGCGATAGGCTATTTAGATAAAAAGTATGGGGTTCTTTGGGTTAGAAAGAACCCTTATTCGGTAAAGTGTCGAAAGCTAGGAGAGATTATCGAGAATATACTGAATGAACTTAATCTTGAGATGATGTATTCAGACATATTGAGGTTAGCTGGTGCTATATCTAGATTTTTTATGGAAGAGGAGTATATAGAAGGGTTTAAGATTCTGAGTGTATCTAGAAATTTGGATGAAGAATACAACGAGAGAGTAGTAGCATGTATGAAAGAACTGTATCCAGATATTGAATTTTATTATCAATCTTTTTTAGAGTTTAGATTTAATACTGAAGATGAAATTAAAGAGTTTGATTTAATAATTTCAGATACAGAAAGCTATTCGATAAAGAATTTAAGAAAAGTGAATGCACTTAGTGTACGAGAAATTCAAAGATGTTTTATAGAATTTGTTTTAGATAAAAGGTTTAAAAAAGCGGGACTTTTATAATATGTTTTTTTTGATGTAAAAAAATAAAAAAAAAGTATATATACAGTTAACATTAAAAATGGTATTCTAGTTATACAAATCCTTTTCTCTAATATATTCCCCCTAATATATATTTGAGAAAGTAAATTCCAGAAGAACTCCACCCCCCCGGAGTTCTTTTTTTATTTTTTGAAAATTTGTATAACTTGTGATAAACTTTGGTAGGAAATTTCAGCTGAAGTTTTAAGGGGGGAGTAGAGTGAAAGTTTTATTACTTTTGTTATTGATTCATATAAAAATATTTTCTTTTGAGTATATACCAAAAACATCTCAAGATAAATTGAATTATATAAAATTAAAAAGAGAAAAAGTAAAGGTCGGATTAGTTGAAAATCAATTTTTAAAAGAGGAATTTCAGAATGAGAGTTTGATAGTTTATATTAAAGATTTTTTAGAAAACTACTTGGATTTAGATGTAGAGTATCAAATTGGAAGTGAGGAAGAGATAAAGCATCTTTTAAAAAATAAGAGTGTATCTATAGCAGCATTGATACCAAAAAGATTTGGAAACGAAGAGGGGATAATTTATACAGATGAAGTAGTGGAGAGTAAATATAAAAAACTAGATCGAAGTGGAACAGCTCCTTTAAGTTTCGGAGTAAGAGTTTCGGATAGTAGTTCGTTAGATGTAATAAATAATGCTCTTCGGTATGGATATCAAAAAAGAATTGATGAGTTTTTGATAAAAAAAAATAGAGAGTTAAGAAAAAATATTTTTTTAAAAAGTTTAACAGAAGAAGAGTTGGAATATTTTAAAAAAATTAATACAAAAGAATTTAAAATTGCCTATATAGAAGCGAATACATTAGCTTATTATTCTACATACAAAAAAGGTTATGTGGGGATTTTACCAGAAATAATAAATGTATTAGAGAAAGAGTTGGACTTTAGAATAGAGGAGGTAAAAACAAGGACAGGAGAGTTCTCTGAGGTATATAATCTTTTTGATAAAAATTATACAGATATAATTTCGATGGGAATCTGTAGTGATAAAGATTGCTCAACTAAAAGTGAATTGTCGTTTACTCGAGAACTTTTTAAAATACCAATATATAGAGTCTACAATGAGAATGTTTTGAATGTGAGTGAAAATAAGATAGGGGTTGTAAAAAAATCAATTGAAGGGATGAGAGTAAACTCTATCTATTTACCTCAAGATTTAATATTTTTTTCATCACAGAATGAAATGTTAAAAGCATTTGCTAACAATAAACTAAAAAGTATGATAGTTTTAGATATAAATAGGGTAAGTCAAAAAAACACTAGAGCAAGAATCGTAAATGTTATGGGGATTCATCTAGTTTTAAAATCTAAATATAGTTTAGAGAAATCAATTTTAGATAAAATTTTTGAACACTATATAGATTTTGAAGAGTTAAATGAGAAGATTGAAAAAGATAGAAATGAGATTTTAATAACAAAAAATTTAGAAACTAAAAATCATCTGTTTTTATTGAAAAGTGGTGTCACTCTTTTATTTTTCATGTTTATAACCTTACTTTTTAATTGGAGTCGAAGCATTAAAATAGAAAAACAAGTAACTTTTGATGCTTTAACAGGATTGTTTGGAAGAAATACATTTGATAAGTTTTGTAAAAATGAAAAATATGAAAAAGGGGTTGCAATACTTATTGATTTAGATAATTTTAAAGCTGCAAACGATAAGTTTGGACACCATGTGGGTGATGAGGTTTTAAAAGAGTACTCTCAAATAATAAAGAAAGTTTTTAGAAGTGAGTTTGGAGAGCAGAATCTGTTTAGAATATCTGGAGATGAGTTTTACTGTTTTATAGAGAAGAATAACTATATAATCATAATAGATGAGTTGATAAGATGTTTGAAAAGAAGTGATCTTTTGAAAAGGTGCGAAGTAGGGTCTAGTATTGGAATTTATCAGAAAAGAGAAAAGGATTCTATGAAAGAAGCCTTTATGTATGCAGATGTTGCAATGTATAGAGCTAAAAAAGAAAAGGGACACACATTTTTCTTAGTGGAGGAATCTAACTTTTTTAAAGATAAGGAATCGATGATTTTAAAAAAACTTATGCAGAAAAATAGCTACACATTGAAACTAAAAAGAATTAAAAACAGATATCTAGATGAAGATATTGTGAGTATTATTCCTGAGGTGATATTAGAAACACAGATATTAGGTGAAGTAGAATATAAAACTTTTATTTTAGTAGCTGAAGAGTTAGAGATGTTAGAAAAAATAGAGTTAGAAATTTTAGAATTGGTTTTAAAAGGAATAGAGGTTTATAAGCGGAATAGGGATGTGCGTGTAGTTGTTGATATGCACTTAAAGACATTGTCGGTTAAAAATATATGGGAAAAAATTGAAGAGATATTAGACCGTTGTAATATAATTCGAATCAAAATCAATTTAAATCTTTTAGAAAGTAAAAATGAAATTGCTTTAAATGAGGTATTTGATAATTTATTTCAACTGAAACTCTTAAAGATTGATTTTATTATGAAAGATTTAAATATTAAAAGTAAAAAAGGACACCGTTAAAGTGTCCTTTTAATTTTAATATTATCTATCAGATATAGATTCTACACCTGGTAATTTTTTACCTTCTAAATACTCAAGAGAAGCTCCTCCACCAGTAGAGATGTGAGAGAACTTGTCAGCGAATCCTAAAGAGATAGCAGCAGCAGCAGAGTCTCCTCCACCGATGATAGTTGTAGAGTTTTCTAAGTTAGCGATAGCTTCACAAACTCCGATAGTTCCTTTAGCGTAGTTAGACATTTCGAATACACCCATTGGTCCATTCCATACAACTGTCTTAGCTCCAACTAATTGCTCAGTGAATAATGCAACAGTAGCAGGTCCTACGTCTAATCCCATCTCATCAGCAGGAATAGCATCTACAGATACAACTGAATGAGGAGCATCGTTAGAGAACTCTTTACAGATTACTGTATCGATAGGTAAAATGATTTTTCCTTCTGCTTTTTCTAATAATGATTTTGCTAATTCTACTTTATCCTCTTCAACAAGAGATTTTCCTGTATCTTTTCCTAAAGCTTTGAAGAATGTGAACATCATAGCTCCACCGATTAATATTTTATCAGCTTTAACTAATAAGTTTTCAATAACTCCGATTTTGTCAGAAACTTTAGCTCCTCCTAAGATAGCAACTAATGGTCTCTCAGGTGCATCAACAGCTCCACCGATGAACTTGATCTCTTTTTCCATTAAGAATCCAGCAGCAGTGTTTCCTTCTCCGATGTTAGCAGCGATTCCAACGTTAGATGCGTGAGCTCTGTGAGCAGTTCCGAATGCATCGTTAACGAATAAATCTCCTAAAGAAGCCCAGTACTTTCCTAATTCAGGATCGTTTTTAGACTCTTTTTTACCTTCTAAATCTTCGAATCTAGTGTTTTGGAACATTAAGATTTCTCCATCTTTTAAGTTAGCAACTGCAGTTTCTAACTCTTCTCCTCTAGTAGCGTTGATGAAAGTTACTGGTTGTCCTAAAAGCTCAGCTAATCTCTTAGCAACAGGCTCGATGTTTCTCTTTTCTAAATCAGCAGCTTCTTTTACTTTTCCTAAGTGAGAGAAAGCGATTACTTTTCCACCATTTTCTAAAACGTATTTTATAGTTGGTAAAGCAGCTACGATTCTGTTTTCGTCAGTTATTTTTCCATCCTTCATAGGAACGTTGAAATCAACTCTCATTAAAACTTTCTTTCCAGCTACTTGTAAATCAGTTACAATTTTCTTTGCCATTTTGTATGAACCTCCCAAAAATTTTAAAATTTATTTATATTTTCTTAAAAAAAAGCGGAACTAGATAGTCCCGCTATTCTGTTTATTCTGTTTTTCCTAGATGTTCTAATTACTTAGAGATTTCTACGAATAATTTTAAAGTTCTGATTAATTGAGCAGTGTAAGACATTTCGTTATCGTACCAAGAAACTGTCTTAACTAATTGCTTATCTCCAACTGTCATAACTCTTGTTTGAGTTGCATCGAATAAAGATCCAAACTCGATTCCGATGATATCAGAAGATACTAATTCTTCTTCAGTGTATCCGAATGATTCGTTAGCAGCAGCTTTCATTGCAGCGTTGATTTCAGCTACAGTTACTGGCTTCTCTAATACAGTTACTAACTCAGTTAATGATCCAGTGATTACTGGTACTCTTTGAGCAGCTCCATCTAATTTTCCAGCTAATTCAGGAATTACTAATCCGATTGCTTTTGCAGCTCCAGTTGTGTTAGGAACGATGTTAGCAGCAGCAGCTCTAGCTCTTCTTAAATCTCCTTTTCCGTGTGGTCCATCTAATGTGTTTTGGTCATTAGTGTAAGCATGGATTGTAGTCATTAAACCTTCTACGATTCCGAAGTTGTCGTTTAATACTTTAGCCATTGGTGCTAAACAGTTAGTAGTACAAGAAGCTCCAGAAATTACTGTTTCTGTACCATCTAAGATGTTGTGGTTAGTGTTGTAAACTACAGTTTTGATATCTCCTGTTGCAGGTGCAGAGATAACTACTTTTTTAGCTCCAGCTTCTAAGTGAAGTCCAGCTTTCTCTTGAGAAGTGAAGAATCCAGTACACTCAAGAACAACGTCTACGTTTAATTCTCCCCATGGTAAGTTTTTAGGATCTCTATCAGCTAAAACTTTGATTTCTCTTCCGTTTACTGAGAATCCTCCTTCGATAACCTCGATAGTTCCGTTGAATCTACCTTGTGCTGAGTCATATTTGAATAAGTGTGCAAGAGTTTTTGCGTCTGTTAAATCGTTTATTGCTACTACCTCAAACTCTGGGTTGTTGATCATTAATCTTAATGCTAATCTTCCAATTCTTCCGAATCCATTAATCGCTACTTTAACTGCCATTTGGAAACCTCCTAATAATTTATATTTGTTTAATTTAAGTTCGTAATAAAGTATTTTTCTTTTTCTTTTTGTAATGCTTTCTTTCGTTATGTCTTAATGATATATTATCTTTTAGAATTTGTCAATTTATTCGTGGGAACTAAAATTAATCTTTTTATGATTACTTTTTCATTAAAATTATAGTATAATAAAAAAAATAAAAGTAAGGGAGAAAAGAAACATGCTGAAAATCTTACTATTTTCTTTCATATTATGTTGTAGCTTAATAGCGAAAGATCATACTGTATTGTTAGAAAATGAAAATAGTTTCTTCTTTTATAAGGAGGGGCGAGAGTACAAAGGATTATATCCCAAGATATTCCAAGATATAAGTAATAGAAGAAATATAAATTTAATAGTAAAAGAGTTAGATACTAATTTAATATTGGATATGGAAAAAGGTAAAGATATTTTAATTATGGATCTAATCGAGACTGTTGAGAGAAGAAAAAAGTATTATTTTATTCCAACGTTTTTCTATTTAAAAGCTAATATGTACTTTTTAAACGCTGAATATATAGATGTGACAAATTTCTATAAAAAAAGAGTAGGAGTAATAAAAGGAACGTACATAGACAAGGAGTTTTCTGAAAAATATGAGTTTTTAAATAGTGAAATTATTGATATTGAAACAAGAGAAAAAGGTATTCAAATGTTGAAAAGTGGAGCTATCGATGGCTTTGTAGCTGATAACCAATATGGGTTTATTGATACTTTGAGTAAGATAGAGTTGAATAGAATCCCTACAATGGTGACAACTTTGGCTGTTCCTAAAAGTGAAAAAAAGCTATATGAAGATTTGAAAAAGTATTTTGAGAATATCTCACCAAATAGTTTGAAAGATATGATTAGTGAATCTAGAAGAGAATTTTATAAAGATAAATTTAAGAATAAGTACGAATCTTTAAAAAATCGAGAAATTAATGTTGTTTTTCCAGGAGAAAAAAGTAATTATCCGTTGTATTATTCAGAAGATGGAGAGGAAAAAGGGATAACAGCAGAATATCTATCTGATGTGGCAGATATATTAGGATTGAAATTAAATAGAATAGTTTATGCAGAAAGTAAAGATTGGGAAGATAATCATATAACTGCTGCAGCAACAATTGAGACAAGTGTTGAAAAAGGTGATAATTATACAAACCCTTATTATACATTGACACCGGTAGTGTTTAATAGAAAAGAGGATGGGTTTATAACAAACTTAATAGAGGCTAGAAAAGAAAGATTTGCAGTAGTTGATAATAGTTATTATATGGATTATTTAAGAAAAAATTTGAAAGAAGAAAATTTTGTATATGTGAAAGATATGGATGAAGCAATTGAGAAGATTAGAAAAAATGAAGCTGATTATAGTATTGCTGATTACAAAACTTTGATAAATAAACTTTATAATAGTGGTTATGATCAAGAGTTAAAAATTGCGGGTATTTTAGACAAGAAATACAATCTAGCTATGGTTATTCGAAAAGATGAAGAGGAGCTATTTGAGGCTTTAAAAGAGATTTCGGCGAGTTTCTTAAATGAAAATATGACTAAAAATATATACTGGTTGAAAAATAATTATGAAGTTACTGATTATAAAAGACTAGTGGCAGTTTCTTTGGGATTATTTTTAATAAGTTTAATTCTTATGTATAGAGCAAAAAAAGGATTGTTGGAGAAGAAAAAATATCAAGAGTTGATGATGTCGTTGGTTTCATCATTAGAAGCTGTAAATCAATTTAATGACTTTGAAACAGGGAATCATATAAAAAGATTAAATATGTACTCTGAACTATTAGCTAACAAATTAGGATGTAGTAAAAAGTTTTGTGAAGAGATTGGAAGTGTTGCATCATTACATGATGTTGGAAAGATTGGAATAGATAGAAGTGTTTTGAAAAAACCAGGGAAACTTACAGAAGAGGAGTTTGAGGTAATAAAAGCACATCCTGAGATAGGGTATGAAATAATAAAAAAATCTGGTGTCAGCGTGATGGCTGAAAATATAGCAAGATATCACCATGAAAAATGGAATGGAAAAGGATATCCAAAAGGATTAAAAGGAGAAGATATTCCTTTAGAAGCTAGAATAGTATCTATAGTTGATGTGTATGATGCCTTGAGGCAAAAGCGAGTTTATAAAGAGGGATTTAGCCATGAGAAATCGATTGAGATAATCAAAAAAGAAAGTGGAGAAAGTTTCGATCCAGAACTTGTAAGACTATTTTTAGAAAACGAATTAAAGTTTGAAAGATTATTTAATAGTAATAATTAGATATAAAAGAGTTGAGTGATTTGAGAAAATCACTCTTTTTTATTATCTTAAATATCTTTATATTTGAAAATATATTTTCAAATTAAAAATTAAAGGAAAAATAATTTATTTTTTTCTTGATTTTTTTGAATTTTAAATATATAATTCATCTTGTGAAAAAAAGAAAGATGAGGAGTGAGTTTGGTGAAAAAATTAAGTTTAACAAATAAGATTTTTATGGCATTGATTTTAGGTGTTATCAGTGGATTGATATTGTATCCTTTTAAAGAGAATGTTTTGGTTAAAAAATATGTTATAGATTTCTTCTTTAATTTTTTAGGAACTGGATTCACAAGGGCGATTAGAATGATAGTAGTACCTTTAGTATTTTGTTCTTTAACGATGGGTGCTGCAGGAGTTGAAGATATAAAAAAATTAGGTAGAGTTGGAATAAAAACGTTGACATTTTATTTAGGAACGACAGCTGTGGCAATCACTTTAGCATTAGGGGTTGGGTCGTTAATAAATCCTGGAAAAGGTGTTGTGTTATCTCAGATATCGTCAACAACTGTAAGTGTTTCTGAATCTAAGCCGTTTGTAGATATTTTGTTAGGGATGATTCCTGTAAATCCAGTAGAAGCTTTGGCTAAAGGAGATATGCTTCAAATAATAGTTTTCTCAATAGTTTGCGGAGTGGCAATGGCTTTATTAGGAGATAGAGTTTCGACAGTTAGAAAAGGTATGGAGGAGTTAAACAGTTTAGTTTTAAAAATGGTAGAGATTGTAATGCACATAGCTCCATTTGGAGTTTATGGATTGATCGGAAAAACTTTTGCAACTTTGGGATATGCAGCTATGCTACCATTGTTAAAGTATTTTATAGGTGTTGTAGTGGTTCTGTTTTTACACTATTTAATAACTTATCAGAGTTTACTTATTTTAATAGCAAAGTATAATCCTTTGACATTTTTAAAGAAATTTTCAGGTCCGATGATAGTAGCATTTTCAACATCATCGAGTAGTGCAACACTACCTGCTTCAATGGAAACTTTACAAGAGGAGTTTGGAGTTTCAAAAAGTATTTCATCATTTACACTACCTTTAGGAAGTACTATAAATATGGATGGAACAGCTATAATGCAGGGAGTTGCGACAATATTTATAGCTCAGATATACGGTGTTTCATTGACGATGGGAGATTTTGTAACGGTAATTATAACAGCGACATTAGCATCAATAGGAACTGCGGGTGTTCCAGGAGTTGGAGTAATCATGTTAGGAATGGTATTGCAACAAGTTGGATTACCTTTAGAAGGAATGGCGCTTGTTATGGGAATAGATAGATTCGTAGATATGTTTAGAACTGTTGTTAATATAACAGGAGATGCAGTTTGCACGTTGATTGTGGCTAAAACCGAGGGGGAAATGGTTAGAGAAGAGGATGCCACATCAATTAAAAGCAATAAATTAGCTTAAATGCTAAAATGAAAAATGCCTTCACTATTTTAGGAAGGCATTTTTTATTTATTTTCTACTATATAAATATATAGTAGAGTTTAGCTATTTACTTTGTGTAAAATCTCTTTGAAGTCATCAGGAAGCGGTGCTTCAACTTTGATTTTTTCATTAGTTTCTACATCTGTAAAGATAAGTTTGAAGGCGTGTAAAAGCTGTCTTTTGGCTCGAATATCTTCGCCACCATATAATTCATCACCAAGAATAGGATGACCAACTAAAGACATATGGGCACGTATTTGATGAGTTCTACCTGTAAATAACTCTAGTTCAATAAGAGTTAAATTATCCTCAGGGAAACGCTCTAAAACTTTCATACTTGTTTTAGCTGTTTGTCCACCCTCTTCAGGAGACATCTCTTTTCTTCTAAGTTCGTCTCCCTCTTTTCCTATAGGAATTTCGATCATCATTTCATCTTCTTTGACAATACCCTTAACAATAGCTTGATAGAATTTAGAAACCTTCTCTTTATCACTTTGTAAAAAAGCTTGAGTATAAGCGTTTTTAGCTACAACAATAAGTCCAGAAGTGTTCATATCTAGACGATTGAAAAATCTAGGTGGTTGAATTTTTCCTGTTTGTTCTTGAAGATAGTGGATTACTCCGTTAGCTAAAGTTAAGTCTGTTTTTTTTGTTGTTGGATGAACAACAAGATAAGGATCTTTATTGATAATAATTAGGTTCTTATCTTCGAACATAATTTTTAAATCCATTTGAATAGGTTTGATTCCAACTTCTTTTTCTTTCTCCTTAACTAAAAGTCTAGCATTTTTTTTAACTTGTTTGGTTGTTTTAACTCTTTTTCCATTTAAGTAAACTTCTACATTTCTGATACCTCTTCCAGAATATCCTTTTTCTTTTAGGTATTGAGATATTTTCATATTGTGAAATTCAGCTTCGACAGTAAATTTTTTCATATGTCCACCTTTTAAATAATATTATTTTTTAATATTTTATAATGAAATTGAGAAAAAAACAATCTTTTGATTTTAAAGTGATAAAAAAGTGATCGTTTTAACACTAGTGTATAAGTATACTAGTGTTGTATAAAATTAGAAAGAGAAAGGTGTTTCAAAATTAAAAACTTTATCAAAAAAATAAGGAAATAAAACTATGACCATTTAACTTTCGACTAAAAATTCAATTTTAACCAAATATAAAAAGTTCGTAAATAATGGTTTACAAAAAAACATAAAGGTTGTAATATAAACACATGAATGGTTGACTAAAAATTCAAATAATGGGGAGGCAAAGTAAGAATGGGATACAAAATAACAGCAGAAAATTTTGATAGCTTGTTAAAAAATCTTAGCAAAGAGTATAAAGTATATGCTCCAAAGAGATTTCCTAAGCAAGGAAGATATTCGGATACGGATATTGTAAGATATGATAGAGTTTATTCGGCAAATGAGATTGTGCATGAAGAGAAATCTGATTACGCAGCTAAAGAAGCTCTTAGCCCAATAACAGAAACAGTTTTATATTTTACTGATGCAGATTACAGAGAATCAAAAGTTGTTGATGAGAGACCAATGCTTGTATTTGCAAGAGCTTGCGATATACATTCGATTAAAAGATATGATGATATATTCTTAAAAAATGGTGGGTTTGAAGATTCGTACTACAAAAGAATGAGAGAAAAAACAAAGTTTGTTTTAATTGAATGCCCTAAAAATGGATGGGATACTTGCTTCTGCGCTTCGATGGGAACTGGATCGGCAGACGAGTATGCTTTTGGAGTTAAATTCTTAGATGGAGAGGTTTTAATAGAAACTAAAGACTCTGAATTTAACACTTACTTTGCAGGAAATGAAGAGTTAGAGTTTAAAGTGACTCCTGTTACTGAAAATGTGAGAACAGTTAGAATACCAGAGATAAATGATAAAGAAACTCAAATCGCAGTTAAAAGTTTAGAGATGTGGAAAGAGTTTGATAAAAGATGTTTAATGTGTGGAAGTTGTACTGTATCTTGCTCAACTTGTACTTGTTTTACAACATATGATATGAACTACACATCGGATTCAAATGCAGGGGAAAGAAGAAGAATAAATGCTTCTTGCCATGTAGATGGATATACTGATATGGCTGGAAACCACTCGTTTAGAAAAGCTGGTGGAGAGAGAATGAGATTTAAAGTTATGCATAAGATTCACGACCATAAAAAGAGATTTAAAGAACACCATATGTGTGTTGGATGTGGAAGATGTGATGATAAGTGTCCAGTATTTATATCGTTTGCAACTACTGTAAATAAATTAGCAGCAGAAGTTGATAAACTAAATGGAGGTGCTAAATAATGCAAAATTTAATAATGCCAACGCCATACAGATTATTAGATGTTAAGCAAGTTACTGATATTGAATTTTTATTTAGAGTTGAATATCCAGCAGCTGGAGATATAAAGTTTGGACAATTTATGCAACTATCTCTTCCTAAAGTAGGGGAGTGTCCAATATCAGTTACTGATTTCTCAGCTGAAGAGGGATGGGCAGAGTTTTTAATCAGAAAAGTAGGAGTAGTAACAGACGAGATATTTAATCTTCATGCAGGGGACTTACTTCCAATGAGAGGACCTTATGGAAAAGGGTTTGATGCAATTGATATAAAAAATAAAAAAGTGATTATCGTAACAGGAGGATCAGGACTAGCTCCGGTTAGATCGTTAATCAATCATATACATAAAAATCCAGCTGAAGTTCAATCAATGGAGCTACTATTTGGATTTAAAGATGACAACTCAATACTATTTAGAGATGAGATTTTAGAGTGGAGAAAAAAGCATCCAATGGTACTAACAGTAGATAAAGGGTGCGGATTAGATGGGGAGTGCGTAGGACTTGTTACAGAATATGTACCTCATTTAAAAATGTTATCAAATGAGTTTCATGATTTAGAAGTTGTGATTGTTGGACCACCTAATATGATGAAATATACAGCTATAGAGTTTGAAAAATTAGGAGTTCCTACTGATAAAATTTGGGTATCTTTCGAAAGAAAGATGTCGTGTGCAATCGGGAAATGTGGTCATTGTAGAATAGATGAAGTTTATGTTTGTCTAGAAGGACCTGTATTTAATTATTCTCAAGCTAAATATCTAATCGACTAAGGGGGTATAAAGAGTGAATCACGATATTAATATAACTAAAATGAAACTGAATTGCTTCCGTCAATCAAAAGTTCCTGGGGAGTTCATGATCCAACTTCGTGTTCCAGGAGGGTTAATTGAAGCTAAATATTTAAAGGTAATACAAGATATAGCAGAGAGATGGGGAGATGGAACTTTCCACATGGGTATGAGACAAACTCTAAATGCCCCTGGTATTAAATTTGAAAATGTAGAAGCTGTAAATGCTTATTTAGAAGAGTATATAAAAGAAGTAGATGTTGAGATGTGTGGAGTTGACATGGAGGTTAATAAAGCTGGTTATCCAACTATAGGAGCTAGAAATATAATGGCTTGTATAGGTAACTCACACTGTGTAAAAGCAAACATAAATACTTGGGAGTTAGCAAGAAAGCTTGAAAAGCAAATCTTCCCAAGCCACTATCATATTAAAATGGCGATAGCAGGATGTCCAAATGACTGTGCTAAAGGTCATTTTAATGATTTTGGAATAATCGGAGTAACAAAACCAATCTATGTAAAAGATAGATGTATTGGTTGTGGAAGATGTGTGAAGGTTTGTGATCACGCTGCTACAAGAGTTTTAAAACTAGAAAATCATAGAATTGTTAAAGATTCTTGCTGCTGTGTTGGTTGTGGAGAGTGTGTTGAAGCATGTCCATCATCAGCTTGGGTAAGACCAGAACAAAAATTATTTAGAGTTATCATTGGGGGAAGAACAGGAAAGCAATACCCAAGAATGGGTAAGATGTTCTTAAACTGGGTAACTGAGGATGTAATTATGAAGGTTATTGGAAACTGGCAAAAGTTCTCAGCTAACGTTTTACATCATAAACCTATGTATATCCATGGAGGTCATTTGATTGATAGAGCTGGATATCAAAAGTTTAAAGAGATGATGCTAGATGGAGTTGAATTGAATCCAGAAGCACAAGTAGCACAAAGAATTCTTTGGGCAGAGACAGAGTATAGAGCTAATATAAATGTTAAACCTATATCTCAACATCCAAGTCCTGGAGAAGCTTACACATTAGAAAAGCCGTTTAATTATGGTGGAGGACACTAGAAATTAGTTTCTAATCCAAAAAATATATTCTAAGTTAATGGGAACCCCTAAAGGGTTCCCATTAGTTATGTTTAGAACTTTGAATTAAGGTTCAAAAAGCTTGATACAAAACCTAGGGGGTAAAAATGGAAGCTGTAAAAGAGAACAAAAAAAGTTTTAAGGAAACAATACTAGATTTATTTAAATTTGAGGATTACTGGGCGATATTACTAGCGACAATTTTATTAATATTTTGTATTTTTATGTATATGGGATCTAACTCGAATGGCGTGTTGGGAAAAGCCGAAGTATATAATGATATAATGAAAAGTGAGGGAGAAAGAGCATCTTTTAAAACGGTTCAATGGCATGAAGCGCAGTTTGATAAGAATGCTTTAGCAATAAAAACATCGGTTTCTGAAACAGTAAAAAATATTTTAGGAAAACCTAAAAAATGGACGACAAATCCTATGGAATCTTTATATTTAAGTGAGGCGACAGCTTTAGAAAAGGGAGCTCCATTTATTAAGGAGTATGAAGAGTCTAGACAAATAACAGCTTTAGCGAGAGAGAAAGCTTTAGAAGCAACAACTTTAGCAGAGGGAAGCATGTTTTCGGATGAAGAGTTAAATAGAGCAGCTACAGCGTCTGTAGATGAATGGCTGATAAGTAGAGATAAAGAGAATAAGTTAAAGGCCAAAGCTGTAGTTAAGCCTTATAACTTAATTCCTAATTTACTTATTTTGTTGGCATCTATTGGTATATATTTTAGTTTAGGAATGAAAAAGATGGGAAGAGATAGAGAGGGATTCTTACAAGGGTTTCCATTTGTATTTTTATTGGCAATGAGTGCCTATCTTTTAGGAGAGCAAGAAACTTTAAAGGCTTGGGGATTAGGATATGTATTTTGGGGATTAGTTTTAGGACTAATTGTAAGTAATACTGTTGGAACACCTAAGAAACTTTTAGCAGCTGCTCAAACAGAGTATTTTATAAAAACTGGATTGATACTTTTAGGATCGACTGTATTAGTAAATAAAGTTTTATTAATAGGAATACCAGGGATATTTGTAACATGGTTTGTAACTCCTGTGGTTTTAGTTTTAACATTCCTATTTGGTGATAAAGTTTTAAAAATGGAGTCAAAGAGTTTAAATATGGTAATGTCTGCTGACATGTCAGTGAGTGGAGTATCAGCAGCGATAGCAGCGGCAGCAGCTTGTAAAGCAAAGAAGGAAGAGCTTACATTATCAGTTAGTATTTCTATAATGTTTACTGCTTTTATGATGATAGCTATGCCAATGTTTATAAAAGCTTTAAATATGGATCCTGTTTTAGGGGGAGCTTGGATTGGTGGAACTGTAGATTCGACAGGAGCTGTAGTTGCAGCAGGAGAATACTTAGGACCTGTAGCAAGAGATGTTGCCGCAACAATTAAGATGATTCAAAATATAATAATTGGTGTAATGGCATTAGGAGTTGCAGCATATTGGTCATTGAAGGTAGATACATCTATGGCCGCAGAAAAGGATTTCTCGTTTAAAGGGTCAATGCTTGAAATATGGAATAGATTCCCTAAATTTATTTTAGGATTTATTGGAGCTTCTTTATTATTTTCTGGAATATATGCAATGTTAGGGATAGATGGATCTAAAATAATAATAGATAAAGGAATGGTTAGTGGATTGATATCTCCATTACAAGGTTGGTTATTCTGTTTGGCATTTACAAGTATTGGATTATCTACTAATTTTGGTGAATTAAGTAAGTTGTTTAAAGGTGGAAAACCAATAACACTTTATATAGTTGGGAAAATAATAAATTTAAGTGTTACATTTGGAGCAGCATATTTAATGTTCCACATTGTGTTCCCAGAGATAACAAAATCGCTTATGAGTTTATAAAGTACAGCTAAAGTAATTTTGGAGGAAATATGATAAAAAAATGGATAGGGTTATTTAGTGGCTTTTTATGTATATATTTTTTATGTTTCTCAGTTTTACCTTTTTTAGATGAGGTTTTGGGTTTTAAGGAAGCGCATCAAAAATTAGCAGAAGAGGATATCGAGTCGGGAGCTTGGTATTATATTTTTGTTAAAAAGGTGGAGCCAAGTTCAGAAAACGTAAGACATACTCTTGCGTATTCGAATAGGAGTGAAGATGAAAAAGATAAAGACTGAGGACTTTTTGGAGAGGGAAACAGCTTTAGCTTTGAAAGTTGCGACAAAGTTGATAGAAAAGCCAAAAATATCGATGATGGTGGTTATATTTCCTTTTTTATTGATTAATTTTATCCAAGACTTAAGAATTTATCGTTATAAGAGAGAGTTTTTTTTAAAAGAGTACCTATTTTTAAAAAAAACTATATGTGAACTTTTGAAAGAAAAAGAACTTTCAGATACAGAGTTAGAGGAGAGAATAGAGAGCATAATAGTCAAAGATAGTAAGTATAGTGAACTTTATCGATGTCAAATAGATGAAGGGATTGCAATAAAAAAATATCTGACTGGAGAGAGAGATGAGATGTTTATGCGTTCAAAAGAGATAGAAACTTTAAAGAGAACAATTGAAATTTTAAAGCTGAATGGAGATGCTTTAGAGACTAGTCAAAAACTTTTGAATATACTTATATAATAATGGTTGTAAAATAAAGGTGAAAACTGCATTTGTATGCAGTTTTTTCTTTTACAATCTTGTCTAAATATGATAAAATATGTTCGAATTTAATTGAATACTAGGGTTTATCAGGGAGGAAAAAATGAATAAAAATTTAAAAGTTTTTGGTTTAATGGGACTGGTTTTAGCTCTTTCTGCTTGTAAGGTGTTACCACCGAAAGATGGAGAATACGAACTAACTCTAGTTCATGTAAACGATGTTCACGGAAGAGCAGTAGAAAGCAAAAATGATGGTGTGGGGTTAGCGAGAGTAAAGACTATAGCTAAAGCATTAGAGCAGGATAGAAATAATGGTAAAGTTTTATTGATAGATGCAGGAGACACTATGCATGGAACAACATTTGCGACTTTAACTAAAGGTGAGTCGATGGTTGAGACATTAAATGCAGTAGGTTTAGATTATGCAACTTTAGGAAATCATGACTTCAACTATGGACAAGAGAGATTAGAAGAGTTACTTTCTATGCAAAAATATAAAACTTTAGCGGCGAATGTTATAGATAAAAATACTGGAAAACCAGTTGCAGGAACTTATGATATTAGAAGAATAGATGGAGTAAAGGTTGGATTCTTTGGATTAGCAACTCCAGAAACATATTTCAAAACAAATCCAAACAATGTAAAAAATATTACAATTGCTGATCCAATTGCAACGGCTAAAACAGTAGTGGCACAAATGAAAAAAGAGGGAGTGAAATTTATAGTAGTGATTTCACACTTAGGAGACGACGAAAGTACGGCTAAGCATTTACAAAGTATAGGAGTGGCAGAAGCTGTTCCAGAAATAGATTTAATTATTGATGGTCACAGTCATACAGAATTGAAAGAGAAGAAGGTTGTAAATGGTGTAACAATAGTACAAACAGGTGAGTATACAAAAAATGTTGGTGTTGTAAAAGTTGATTTCGATAAATTAAAAGATAGAAATGCAGCAATTGACTATACTTTATATACTAAAGATATAATAATGAATGGAGATAATCCAGTACCTGAAGATGAGAAGGTAAAAGCAACAATAGATGAAATATCTAAGAAACAAGAGATGATAACAAGTGTAAAAGTTGGAGAAAATCCAATTTTATTACAAGGAGATAGAGCTTTTGTAAGAACTGGAGAAACAAACTTGGCTCAATTAATAACGGATGCAATGGTTTGGAAAACAGGAGCTGACGTAGCAATAACAAATGGTGGAGGAATAAGAGCTTCTATAAATCCAGGAGAAGTAACAGTTGGAGATATTATTAGTGTATTACCATTTGGAAATTATGTTATAACAAAAGAAGTAAAAGGATCTGATTTACAAAAAGCTGTTGAAAACGGATTAAAATCATATCCAGAATCATTAGGAGCAATGGCTCAAGTTTCTGGAATGACTGTTAAATTTAATGTGAAAAATCCAGCACATAGAAGAGTTTTAGAAATAAAAGTAGGAGATAAGAAATTAGATCCTAACAAGACATATGTTGTAGCAACAAATGACTTTATGGCAGCAGGTGGAGATGGATATACATCTTTAGCTGGTGGAAAAGAGATTGGACATTATCCAGGACTTGATGAAGTATTAATTGAATATATTCAAAAAGTAGGATTAGAAGGAAGAGATAAAGTAGTTCCAAGATTAATACCAAAGAAATAGAAGGGGTTAGGAATGACAAAAGAGGGTTTAAGGAAAATATCTGTAATGGCCTTTATAGGATTGGGATTGCTGTTAGGAATATATGATGCTAATAAGCCGGGACCAATGTTAGTAAAAGGAAGCGGAACAGGTTATAATGGAGAGCTGTCTGTAGAGTTACAAGTTAAGCCAAAAGGAAAAGAATTTAAAATTATAGGTTTGAATGTAACGCATACAGATACACCACCAATTGCAGATCCAGCTATAGAAACTTTAAAAAATCAAGTTTTAAGAAATCAGAATGCGGATTTAGATGTTGTTGCAGGAGCAACATATACATCTGAGGGTGTACAAGAAGCTGTAAAAAATGCAATTGAAAAAATTGGTAAATAATTTAAAAGAGAAGAGGGTTCGATAAGAACCCTCTTTCTATTTATTATGTTTTGTTTTAGCAGATATTAGTAAGCAGGGAAAATTTGGATTTCAACCCTTCTATTTTGAGCTCTACCTGTAGTAGTTCCGTTACTTGCGATTGGTCTATCTGGACCAAATCCGTTTATAGTTATTCTATTAGGATTTACTCCTCTTCTAACTACATAATCAGCAACACTTCTTGCTCTTTTAACTGATAGATCCATATTGTAAGAGTAAGCACCAGTGTTATCTGTGTGTCCAGATATAACTATTCTTGTTTCAGGGTATTGATTTAAAACAGAAGCTATATCATTAAGAGGAGCGTAGAATCCATTTCCAATAACAGATCCGTTAGTTGGGAATGTAACTCCGCCAGGAAGATTAAGATTAATGTAATTTCCTTCATCAGTTACCTTAACTGAAGTGTTTTGTAATCTAGCTTGTAACTCTTTTGTTTGTTGATCTTTGTATGCTCCCCATCCTAGACCAGCAAGAGCTCCAATACCAGCTCCGATAAGAGTTCCTTTAGTATCTTGTCCGATTGCTTGCCCGATAAGAGCACCTATAGCAGCTCCACCAGCAGTTCCAGTAGTTTTACTATTTAGGTTGTTATAACCACCATTAGTAGAAGTACAAGCACCAAAAAGTGAACCAGCTAAAAGAACAGAACAGATAAGTTTTGTATTTTTCATAATAAACCTCCTTAAAACTAAAAATAGTTATAGATATTATAGAAAATATTTTTCCAATTGTATATAAAATATTATTCTTTTTAAATAAAATTAATCCTTCTTTTTCTTAGTGTTAAAAAAAAATAAAAAAAATAAAAAAAGTTTGTTGACAGAAATTATAATTTGTGATACTATAATTATGTAGCGAGCGAAAGCGAGTTGCGAAAATTAAATAGTCGGAATATAGCGCAGTCCGGTAGCGCACCTGCCTTGGGAGCAGGGGGCCGCAAGTTCGAATCTTGCTATTCCGAC